>CAVKVE010000051.1:11397-14829 GCA_963659655.1 Bacteroidaceae bacterium
AACCCTATACATCGAAACAAACTAAATTCTAAACGACATGAATACACCATTTTCAGAGCAAGACATTGCACAATTGGAAACACGCGGGATTAGCATAGAAACCGCTGAAAATCAGTTAGAACATTTCCGTACCGGATTTCCCGCACTCGACATTGTGGCACCTGCTGCCGTAGGGAACGGCATTCTTGCCCCCAAGAAAAAAGAACAAGATGCCTACATTGAGGCATGGAATCAGTACTTGGCAGAGCAGCACAAAATTTTGAAGTTTGTGCCGGCCAGTGGCGCCGCCAGCCGAATGTTCAAAAACCTGTTCCAATACTTGGAAGACGGCGTAGAGACCGAATTCATACATGAATTCCTGACCCATATCAATGACTTTGCCTTTGGCGACCAGCTGGCCGGCAAGACCGGACAAGAGGCGGTTCGCTACCTGCTGGAAGATATGCACTACGGCGACCTGCCCAAAGGACTGCTGCTATTCCATAAATACAAAGACGGTGCGCGCACTCCTGCATTGGAACACCTTGTAGAGGCTGCACTATACGCTGCAAGCGACGGAAAAGCAGCACTGCACTTCACCGTATCGCACCAACACCTGCCCCTATTCCGCCAACACATTGCGGAACATCTGCAAAGCTACCAACAGAAATACGGCGTTAGCTATGACATCACTTTCTCGGAGCAGATGCCCTCAACGGATACGCTCGCTGCCAATCCTGACGGCACGCCCTTCCGTGACAAGGAGGGAAAACTGCTGTTCCGCCCCGGAGGACACGGAGCATTGATAGAAAACCTGAATGAACAGGATGCCGACATCGTATTTATCAAGAACATTGATAATGTGGTGCCCGACAAACTGAAAAAAGATACCATTCGATACAAACAGATACTTGCCGGCGTGCTGGTAACCGAGCAGAAACGCATATTCGAGCTGCTGCGAAACCCGGACCTATCTGCCGAAGAGCGCGAACGACTGAACCGCCCTATCCGTGTGTGCGGCGTGGTAAAGAACACCGGCGAGCCCGGTGGCGGTCCATTCATCGTGCGGGATGCTGATGGAAATCTATCGTATCAGATACTCGAATCGAGCCAAATAGAAGACCAAAGCTTGATGGCACAATCGACGCACTTCAACCCGGTAGACCTGGTCTGCGCCATCCGTGACTACGAGGGCAATAAATTTAACCTGCCCGACTATGTAGATCCGCAGACCGGCTTCATCTCTCACAAATCGAAAGACGGAAAAGACCTGCTGGCATTGGAACTGCCCGGACTATGGAACGGCGCCATGGCAAAATGGAATACGATATTTGTGGAAGTACCCGTATCGACCTTTAACCCCGTAAAGACGGTAAATGACCTTCTTCGCCCGCAACACCAATAAAAAATGGCAGCAGGAAAGTGGATATTAGGCGGTCTTGGATTTGTCCTGTACGGACCGATTGGCGCATTGATAGGCGTACTTATCGGATCGGTGGTGGATGCATCTGTCAATGTGCTGACTTCCGGTTCTGACAGTACTCCACACGCAGGACAAAAACAGACCTACACCCGGACAAACAATCAGCGCACCACGGTAGGCGACATTCGCGTATCGATGGTGGTGCTGTTTGCTTGCGTGATGAAAGCCGATGGAAAAGTGATGAAGTCGGAGGTGAACTATATCAAACCCTTTCTGCTGCGCAACTACGGGGAAGAGGGAGCGAAAGAAGCCTTGCATTTCTTGCGGGAACTGCTGCAAAAAGACATCAATCCGATAGCCGTATCCCAACAGATTGCGCAAAACGTGACCTACTCCACCCGACTGGAGATAATCCATATTCTATTCGACCTTGCACAAGCAGACGGACAGATTTCGCCCGAAGAGGAGGAAATGATACGGCTGATTGCAAACAACATGCAAGTGAGCGATGCGGATTATCGTTCGTTACAGGCTCTGTATCAGAAGAAAACGGATGCGAATTGGGCTTACACCGCATTGGAAATCACACCCGACGCAACCGATGAAGAGGTGAAAAAAGCCTATCGGCGCATGGCAATGAAATACCACCCCGACAAAGTGTCTAACGCAGGAGAAGAGGTGCGCCTACAAGCCACCGAAAAATTCAGATCCATCAACGAGGCCTACGAAACCATTAAAACCGGGCGTGGAATGAAATAAAATTGAACATGAAAAGAATATATATAGGACTGACCGTGGTAGCATGTCTGCTGATGGCGTGCAACACATCGAACGAGCGAACCCTAACGAGCGCAACGGGTAGCATTTACGAGTGTCTGATTGTGGTGCCGGACAAAGCACTGACGCAAGAATCGCTCAATGCCATCACCGAACTGCAAAAAGCAAAAGCGACCGGAAGCGCTTACGATGAACCGATTGCCACAGAATACGACCTCGTGAAATCCATCATGAGCGAACAGATGCCGTGTATGCCGCAAGCAGAGCCCTATTTTACGCTGATGCGTGTATCGCCAAACGCATTTGACGACTATCTGAAACCGACACGCAACATCCTCATCGTGGATATTGACGCTGAAAAATACACGCAGACCAAAGCCAAGACCTCGGTAGATGTTTGGGCAAAACCGCAGGCTGTATATCGCATTCAGACCCCATCGGAAGAGGAATTTGTGACCTATTGGCTGGCACACGGAGAAGAAATTCGCGACTGGTTTGTGCGGCAAGAGATCAGTCGGCAGACCCGATTCTATCGTGCCAACACGAACAAAGATGCCCGTGCGGCGCTCCAAAAAGGATTCGGATGCGATATGCTGATACCAGAAGACTATATGTTGCTGATGGACACCACACTGACGCAAGCAAGCGCAGAGCCGGTACATCTGCTGTGGTGCTGCAACAACAAAGGCCCCATGCGACGCGACATAGTGGTGTATTCGTACCCCTACACAGCGGCAGAAATGTTCGGTCTTGAGCCGCTGAATGCGAAACGCGACCAAGTGCTATCGCAAGTGATAACTGCCTCAGTACCAGGGTCGTATATGGGAACGGAATACCGTATATTCCCGCCACAGATACGAAATGTGAAAGCATTAGACCCGAAAATGCAAGGGAGCTTCTACGCCAACGAGATTCGCGGGCTATGGAAAATAAAAAATGGGGAAGCGATGGGAGGACCTTATGTGAGCCTAACCCGACTCGACCCCATACAAGGGCGTGTGGTGACGGCAGAGACATTCGTGTTTGCCGCAGGACAGAAGAAACGCACCGCACTGCGTCAGTCAGAGGCCATTCTCTATACGCTGAGTTTCCCATCGGACACAATACGATAAGGGAATTGATTTCGATGGTCGTCAGCTGACAATCGGATTTTTCGAGCATACAGGTCGATTGCTTACACAATAGGAAATAGAGCAGCAACAGAATAAAATAAGCAGGCAGAAAGCAATCGCCTATCGGATTTTCCATTAGCC
>CAVKVE010000052.1:0-14760 GCA_963659655.1 Bacteroidaceae bacterium
CTTACCGTCTTGTCCTAAATTAGGTTGACTATTTTGTATGGTATGCCGGAGTTAGGTTGACTCGGGAAAGACACGGCAAAGGCTCGAAGAAGAAACGAGGTAAGCATGAGGTAGAAACGAGGAAAAAACAAGGGAAATAGGAACACACTACAACGATGACCCGCCCCCAACTCCGATGAAGGAATTGGGGCGGGTCGCTGTAGCGGCGAGTGGGTCGCTAAAAGATTCGTGTTTGCTCGCGAGTTAGTTAGTGATTGGTTGGGACTTATTGGTGAGTGGGTTGCTGATTGATTGGGGATTAGTGACGGATTGGCTGCCTATTATTGACGGGCGATAGCGTGCGCCATACCGCGTATCTCCGCCAATTCACGCATACGACCCAACAGCGTGTAGCCCGGATTGGTGCGCTTGCCCTTATGGAGGTCGTCGCAGATACAATGCCCGTGGTCGGGACGCAATGGGATATCGCACCCGCGCTGCTGCTCCACCTCGTGCATGGCACGGAGGAACTCATAGGTATCAAGGTCGCCCTCGAAAGTCCATTTCTCGTAGAAGTCGCCCGCCTCGGTCTGACTGACCGCACGCAAGTGTACGAAGTTTATACGCTCACCAAAGCGGCGCATCATGGCTATCACATCGTGCTTACCCGCTCCACCGAACGACCCTGTGCATAAGCACAGCCCGTTACTCGGGTTCGGCACGGCATCAATCAGCACTTGGAAGTCCTCTGCCGACGATAGGACACGCGGCAAGCCCAAGATAGGCATGGGCGGGTCGTCGGGGTGGATAACCAACACTACGCCTGCCTCGTCTGCCACGGGGCATACCTCGCGCAGAAAGAAGATGAGATTCGCCCGCAGTTGCTCCGCATCGATACAACGATAGCGCAAGAGTTGCGCACGGAACTGCTCGAGCGTGAACGACTCCTCCGAGCCGGGCAGCCCCATAATCATCGTGCGTGTGAGCGTCTGCACCTCGGCAGGTGTCATCTGCTCATAACGAACACGCGCGGCTGCCTGCTCCTCGGGGGTGTAGTCTTTCTCTGCCCCCTCTCGCCGGAGGATAAAGAGGTCAAATGCCCTATATGCTGCCCGCTCGAACATCAACCCGTGGCTCCCGTCGGGGAAGACATAGTCGAGGTTGGTGCGTGTCCAATCCAACACGGGCATGAAATTGTAGGTAACCATGCGTACTCCGCACGCTCCGAGGTTGCGCAGCGTCTGCTTGTAGTTGGCGATATAGCGCAAGTAGTCGCCCTCTCGGGTCTTGATATGTTCGTGTACGGGGACGGACTCCACGCCCGTCCATTGCAGACCTGCCTCCTCTATCTCTGCCTTACGGCGTTCTATCTCGGCGACCGACCATACCTCGCCGTTGGGGATATGGTGCAGCGCCGTAATGACACCCGTTGCCCCCGCCATACGAATATCGGCAAGACTAACAGGGTCTGCGGGACCATACCAACGCATTGTTTCTATCATACTGCTGACTCGATTAGAGATACGATTGGATTAAATACTATACACATCAAAGCCGCCGTCTACCACACTCAATGCGCCCGTAACGAACGACGAGGCTTCGGAGATAAGGTAGTGAATGGTGCCGCAGAGTTCTTTGGGCTCGGCGAAACGCCCTGCCGGGGTATGGCGTATCACATTCTCGCCACGCGCTGTCAACGAGCCGTCGGGGTTGGTCAGCAACGCACGGTTCTGATTGGTAATCAGGAAGCCAGGCACGATAGCATTGACACGGATACGGGGACTGAACTTCTGCGCCATCTCCGTTGCCATATACTTCGTGTAACTGGCTATTGCTGACTTGGCGCAACCATAGCCGAACACACGGGTCAGCGGACGCAGGGCAGACTCCGAGCAGAAATTGACAATACAGCCCTCTTTCTTTTCGCAGAGGACAGAGCCCAACACCTTGGTAGGCAGAATCGTACCAAAGAGGTTCAACTCCACCACCTTACGAATAGCATCGTCCGAGGCGTCGAGATAGGTCTTATCGGGCGCGATATTGGCTGCCGCCATATTGCCGCCTGCAGCATTGAGCAGCACATCTATCGTACCGAAACGCGCCAAGATGTCGCGCTTATTCTGCTCCAAGATGTCTGCGTCCAACACATTCGTACGCAGGAACAACGCCGGCGTAATGGCATTCAGTTCTGCCTCGAACGCACGCCCTACCTCCTCGTTCATATCGAGGATAACCATGTTTGCGCCTTGCTCGGCGAGATAGCGGGCAATCGTCTGCCCAAGCACACCGCAGCCGCCCGTCAAGACGACCACTTTGCCTTTGATATCAAAAAGATTTGTCATATATTTGAGGGAATTTCTATATTCTCCCCGTTTAGTAATACATTTAACCCATTAGGGATTACAAGAGAACAACCTCAGCGGGAGAGCGTATCTCTTACTTACTGATTTTCTTGCCGTTTTGGATATAGACGCCTGCGGGCAGTGCGTTCCACTCCGTCCCCATATAGGTGCCGAGAATCGTATAGATTCGATTGTCCTGCACTGCTGTGGCTGTCTCGATAGCCGTCGGGTCGGTGGCTTTCTTGGGGTAGATAGTAATGGACTTTACATAAATGCGCTGACCGAGGGTCTTCTGGTTGATACGGATAGAGGTTACCACACCTGCAGGTTTCCATACGCAGTTTTCAAACACTTTATTGCCTGCCGAGAGGGCAAAAGTAGCCGTATCTGTCAACGCCACATTGATTGCCTGCAGTCCATCCTTACCTTCATCAGCACCATACCATGCAGCAGAAATAATAATAGAATCCACCTCGGTAGGGGTTGCAAGCGTAAAACTTACAAAACCCGTCTTCGGGGTCTTAGCATTTGCGGCAGTACCAAATTTAGCACCACAACCTTTGCGAGCGGCATAGATAGCATCACGGGTATCTATCGTAGCGACATATTGCGTTGCCTCTGCGCCGAAGATATTCGTGATATACTCTTGTGCGGAATCACCTTTTGAATAAGTGTTACTTGCATCCTTCGTTGTATCCGCAGCATTCTCCACGAAATTGAGGGTGTACGACTCGGCAAACGCCATAGAACACAGCAGCACGGCTGCCAAAGAAAGAATCGATTTTTTCATGATGATTAGTTGTTTAATGGTTAATAGTTAGTTGTATTTCCAAGCGCAGCCATTTACTTGGAGCCGCTGCGACTTATTTATAAACATTATTGGGGCAAGTGTGATTTATCGCTTCGGCATAGGCACACCAAACAGCGTGTATTTGTTTCCCGCACGCAGGATATACACCTGCCCGTTTTCTATTACCTTGGTGGCGGGCGTTGTTGTTTCTGTCTGCTCCACGCCATCGGGCAACCGATGCCGCCCGTAGAAAGTCAATACCAACTGCGGTGGCGTCTGCCCTTCGCGCGAGTAGAACGATACGGAGCCGTCGGTCTTGGTCAGCGCATGCAGTTTGAAGGATGGCGTTTCGGCATGGTCAAGCACCCAACGCGTTACATCAAAGCAATAGGTACTATCCGCTTTCAGTGCTTTTTTCTCTGCCGCCAAGCGATTATAGACGCTCTTCCAACTTGCATTGCCTGCACGCTCTGCACCCGTCAGGCTCTCCGTCCACGACGCATCTTCCACACCCGACACCAGCAGGTTGTGCGCCTCGCCATCGGTAGCAGCACAGGTCAGCCACAGTTCTGCCCGCTGTAAGTAGGGCATAAGCAACGCCGCTTGGGCAATATCGAAGCGCACGAACGCCTCGTTGCGTTGGTTCTCCGTACCGTAGTAGCGCACACGGAGTGTCTTCTCCGCCCCATGCGTGTCGGTCTGTTTGGCGCCGAGCGTGATATATGTATCAGCCTCTGCTCCGAACGCACACGCGGTCTGCGTCTGCTCCTGCGGGCAACGGCTTGTACCATCAAAGAAATCTATCAGCCGATAGACCTGCGAATTGAGTTCCGCCACATAGCGGGTCATATCCGTGTACTCCTCTCGTGCCGTTGTTACCAGTCCTTTGTTGGAGTTATTGTTGTCCATAAAGCGGAAGTACTGCCACCCGACAAAGCACGGATTCTGCAACAGTTGCAGGCAGGTATTCTGATACCACCGCCCTCGGTCTGCTTGGTTATTCACATACCAGCCTGCCCCCTCTTGCACACCCGAGAGGTAATGGATGTCCTTGATATAGAACTCACTGACGAGGCACGGGTGGTCGTTCGTCCAAGCGGCACGGGCAATCTGGTCGTTAGGGCAGAAATTGTCGTAGAAGTTCACCGAAGTAACATCGCAATACTTGTGCGACATATCCACCACGCCTTGTATGCTGCGGGGCACACCATGCAGCCGACTGCCGAGAATGAGGTGATGAGTATCCACTGCGTGTATGGCTGATGTTACCACACTATAGTATCGCTCCGCCAGATAGACGGCATACGCCTCTTTCTGTGCCTGCGTAGGGGCGGAAATATCCACTCCGTTATGCGCAGCCCACACCAGCGTGCTGTCGTAGGTAGGGTCGCCCACAGAGAGGTTCTTCAGCACCTGCGCCAACTGTCGGTCGTTGAAAGGCAACTCGTTGTCCGTGAAATAGCCAAGCAAGTCCCGCTCCTCGACAAACGAAGCAAAGGCGGTCTTTGCCTGCGCCTGACAGAAAGTCTCGAAAGCAGGGTCGAGTACCAAGAGATAATTTGCATTATTCTGAACAGACTCAGGCGTGTCGTAGTAGGAATGCCGCACCTGCCGATACGAGGCATAGAAGTTGTACCGTCGGGTATAGGACATCTGCCCATAGTTCCACAGGTTGTTGCTATTCTTGGTCTGCGACTCCGAGGCAATGAAATTCCCCGTACCGTTGAATCCGTTGCGACGCAGCACATCGTAGTCGTCCTGAATAGCCGTTGCATCGAGGCTCGTTACGGCACAGTTGATACCCGCATAACCATCGGGGTCTATCAGCCACCAACGACCGTCTATCTTCTCGATATGGTAGAAACCCGTAGAGTCCGCACGCAGATAGGCACACGCTCCCGTGCAAGTATAGTCGGACGATACACCCAAGGCAGGGGTATAGCCGTTGAGCGACTCCACAAGCGAGATAGTATAACTACCCCACCCGCCATTATACTGGCTCTTGGCATTGAGCGTGGCGGCAGAGAGTGTCCCTGCCACCACCATGCCCAAAAGCAACGATGCGCCTATTTTACCATTCATAATTCGTAATTCACTACTTAAAGTTGTGTACCTTAAAGTTGTGTACCTAGCACGCTGAACTTCTTCTCGCCACGACGGATGACGATCTGCCCGTCTTCGATAGTCTTCGTAGCACGAACAACGACACCAGCATTGTCGATAGCGGTCTGCTTGCCGATGACATCCTCCCACGCAAAGCCGACACGAATACCATCAAGGATATACGGAGCCAGCACATTTGCCTTACCCGGCTCTCCGCCACGCAAGTAGAAACCACGCAATGACCCCATCTCCTTGCCGCTGTTCGACAAACGATAGGCGTCTTTCCCGTTCGGGTCTTTCTGATAGAGATTTGCCTCTGCAGGCTCTTCGTTCAGGGTCGGATTGATATAGAGCCACATCTCGTCATCGTAATTCCCTTTCTCCTCGGCTGCGGTTGTGCCATTGATAACTCCCACATGGTATTTCATCACGACAAGGTAGGTCTTGTCGAAAGTGAAATACGGCTCTTTTTCCGGATCTGTCCATGCTGCCTTTCCATCGCTCGACTTATTGATACCGAACGAAATCTCCTGCCCCGTATAGGGCGTACCCGTAATCTCATCTTTTGCCTCTACAGCCGTCATCAGTCGCCCTGCAAAATTGGAAGACTTGGCGTCCGGCTCCATCTTGATACCCATAAAATAGTCTGACCCGTCGTAGTTGACTTCCTGCTTGGGGAACTGCACGAGGAAGGCGATATAGATAGTGGTATCGTTCGTAATGCCGTGATTCCAGTTCTTAAACACCGACTGTCCCGACTGCGATTGGGGATTGAATGCCAACGCATTGCCTATGCCCGAGCCTGCATAGCCCTCGTAGGTCAGCGGGGCATCGGTAATGGTAAATCGGGTCTGCCCCGAGTTCTTATTCGACACCGTACTCCACCCTGTTACGCCGTCGATATTGTCCGACGACTCAGCGGTTTCGCTGATGAGGTTCGTGCCTGCTTCATACTCAAAATACTCTTCAAGCAACAGGTCTTCTGCGTGTAGGCTCAGCGCTATCATTGTCGCCGTAGCCAAGAGGTACATTCTTTTCATGATATTGTATATTTGGTTTGTAGTTTTCGTTATTTGACAGGCATTGTTTGAACACCTTATGAAAGTCTTATAGAGGCGGTTTAATCGACCGTGTATCTACCGTGTATCAACCGTATATCTACCGTGTATTAACCGTGTTGGTATGGGGATATGTCGCTACTTGACAAAGCACAATGCAGAATACTCAATGTTCAATGCAGAATGCGTTTTTTGCCCAATGCCTGAAAAATTCGTCCAAATACAGACAAACAATAGGAGCATATCGGGGCATATTTGTCTACAGAAATTCCTCATTCCTAATTCCTCATTCCTAATTCCTCATTCCTCATTGATTAGTACCCGGGGTTCTGCGGGAAGGTATGCATGATGTCCCGTTGTGCCTGCGGGATAGGCCAACGCCGATGATAGTCGCTGATATTGTTGCGGATGATAGTGTCGCAATTCAACACGCCCCATCGCTCGCTGACCACATACTCGCCGCCGTGTGCTTGCACTTGCCCAACGAGCAGGTTCTCTCGCTTGAGGAAATTCCAACGATCGCCCTCCAACGCCAACTCGCGTGCCTGCTCGTCGGCAAGCATTTCGATAGTGATAGCGCGTGTCTCCGCCGCATTACCCGCACGGGTATAGGTCTTGTTATAGTAGTACTGCGCCGAGTCTTGCCGCCCGAGGTGGATATACGCCTCGCAGCCGAGAATATATGCCTCCGGCAGGCGGTAGACGATGATGTCTTTGAACGACTGGTTGTCCGTCGGCGACGCCTTGGTATAGGAATCGTTGTATTTGGTACACATTGGATGCACATTCAGGTACTGCGCCTGCGTAGTCGCCACCAGCGTATCGCCTATGTGCCGTCCGCGCGGCAGGTTGTCGGGGTCGTTGTAGACCCATGCCGTCTTGTAGTACGCCTTGTAACGGCTGTCGTGCGCTTGGTCGTATAACCCAAGCAGGTACTCGTTCGGGAACACGCGCCCCCACGGGTAGCCGCCCGACGCATAGTCTATCTGCATGCCTTTCTGTTGGTTGTATTGCGGCGTGCAGTGGAGCGACATACGGTGTCCGCTGTTGGTGTTGGTAGTCGTGTTGGTAAACCATCCGCCCGTGGTCTTGCCCCATTGCGACACAAGTATCGCCTCCGAGTGGTTGAGATTTGCCGCATCGAACACCTCCGCAGGGTCAGCCAACAGCGCATAGACACCGCTCTGCTCAATAGCGTTTATCTGGTCGGCACACTCCTGCCATTTGCCTTGCCAAGCCGCCGACTTTGCCCGCAGCAGGCGTGCCAAACCCTGTGTGAAACGCCCCGACTGTGTGGTAGTCCAAGACAAGTGGTCGATAGCATAATCGAGGTCTTCGTCCATCAAGGCATACACATCCTCCGGAGCCGCAGGCAAGTAGGTAACGGAGTCGTTCACATTCTCCGGCGTGGTAACACGCGTCGTCAAGTAGATATTGTCGTAGCGTTGCAGCAGGCGGAGGTAGGCGTGCGCACGAAAGACGCGCGCTTCTGCCACTGCCTGTATCGCCACGGGGTCAGTCATATCCACCTTTGCAGACGCTGCAATTATCATATTGGCATACCCTATCATGGCATACTGCTGTTTCCACAGCCGTGCCACGCTCGGTGTGGTGGGAAGCAGGTTCTCGTAGCGTCCGAACTGCGGTATGCCCTCGCCCGCACGGCAATAGGTGATGTCGTCGCCCATAAGCATATTGAGCCAGAGCGTGGTCTCCGAGTCATCGTTGTTGCGGAATATCTCACGGTCTTTGTAGTACATCGCCAGTACGGCACTCGCCATACCCGCAGGGGTCGAAACGATGTATTCGCTCGTGGGCTGCGTATAGATTTTCTCTTCGAGCCAGTCGTGGCACGAAGTCAGCAGCACCGCTGCCAAAAGGATATATATCGTGTGCTTTTTCATTGTTTGCTTGAATGGGTTCCTATGCCGCAAGCGGCAAGAAGAACAAAGGGAAAGTTAGAAACTCAGGTTAATGCCTCCGATTACGGTTCGCGGCTCGGGATAACTGCCCGCACTTGCCTCCGGGCTGTAACTCTTGTATTTCGTACAGGTGAATACATTCGATGCCGTGCAGTAGATGCGCAGGTTGCTCATTTTGGCTTTGGCTATCAGTTTCTTGGGGAATGAATAGCCCACCAACAGCGTACGCAGGCGGAAGTACGAAGCGTCTTGGTACGACAGCGAGGAGAAGTAACTGATATTCCCGTCGCGAGGACGAGGCGCGGTGTTGCTCGGGTTCTCTATCGTCCAGTAATCTACCTTGATACCATTGCGCACACCTTTCAGGTCGCCGCCTTGATTGCTGGCATAGAGGTAGTTATTCTGCCGAACTGCCCCATAGACGCCGTAGAAATCGAACGATATATCCACTCCGTAGAACTTGAAAGCCGTAGCGAGCGAAGCCGTCCATTTCGGGTCGCGATCTATCACCACACGGTCGTTCTCGTCTATCTTGCCATCGTTGTTCACATCTTTCACTCGAATGTCGCCGGGCTGCGGTTGGTAGGTGCCACCGTAGTCGGGAATATCGTCGTCAAGTTGCCATATTCCATCGAACCGGTAGTCGTAGTATGCATTAATGTTATGCCCTATAAACCAGCCGTTTGCCTCGTCGTTGAGCAACTCGCCGTTTGCACCTTTTGCCCCATTGAGCGAGAGTATCTTGTTTTGGTTGTGCGCCCAAATAACATCCACCGTCCAAGTAAAGTTCTTTATTTTCACGGGCACAAAGTTCGCCGTTATCTCCACGCCTTGGTTCAGCACCGAACCCATATTCACCAACTGCGTGCTGTAGCCCGTTGTCTGATTGATACTCTTCTCCACCAGCAGGTCGGTAGTCTTGGCACGGTAGTACTCTATCGTACCGCCTATCCGATCACGCAAGAAGCCAAAGTCAAGTCCGATATTGTAACTCGTGGTCGTTTCCCATTTCAAGTCCGGGTTCTGCAATTGCCCGGACGGCAGGTAGCCCACCAGCGCATTGTCCTCACCGAACTGCATATAGTAACTGTCCACCAGCCCTTGTGTCTGATAGGGGTCAATGGCTTGGTTGCCCACCGAACCTGCCGACAGACGCAGTTTGAGGTTTGTCAACCAATTCACATCGACGAGCCAATCCTCCTGATTGATACGCCACGCAAACGACCCTGCGGGGAAGACGCCCCACTTGCTGTTCTTGCCGAACACACTCGAGCCGTCTACACGCGCGCTGACCGAAAAGAGGTATTTGTCCATCAGGCTGTAGTTGACACGCCCCATGAAACTGACCAAGTGGCGAGGTGTAATGGTGCGCACCGTGGGGTTCGTTATCGAGGCGGCAGAGATATTGTTGTAGCCGAGGTCATCGGTGGCAAATCCCGAACCGCTTGTCGTAGTTTTCGTTGTGCGTATCGCCTCTATCGACTGTACGAGCGTCACATTCAGGTGGTGTTTGTCCTGCCAAGTCTGGTCGTAGGCAAGAATGTTCTCCAGCAGATAATCCACATAGCGAGTGTTGGCTATTGCCGCCGAGCCGCCTACCGTACTGCCTTTCTCGTGCTTCGAGTCTTGGTAAGAGCCCTGCTCTTGGTTGCGGTAGTTCACCGACGAGTTGAGCCGATAAGTCAGCCCACCCCAGATATTCCAATCGAGATTGAGCCCCATCATAAAACGGTCGGTCTGTTTCTTCTGTGTGTAGTGCGAATTGTTCCATAGCGGACTCCACTTGCTGTCTGCCAAGAGCGAGAGCATATTCCCGTCCTTGTCGTAGGCACTGAGCAGCGGCGACTCGGTCAGCACCTTGGCAAAATCCGAGTCCTCCGAAGTTTGGTCGCTATGCACATAGTTGGCTTTCAGCCCGAGCGTCACGCGCTTGCCCAATTTCTGCGACACATCGAAGCGGGCGTTGTAGCGTTTGTAGGCAGCGGGGGCAATCAGTCCCTCTTGGTCGTAGAAACCGAGTGCAGCAGAGAGTTTCGTGCGGTCGTTGCCCGTGCGCACACTCAGGTCGTATTTCTGTTGCAGGGCGGGCTTTACCATCAGGTCTTCCCAATTGGTATAGTTCCCGTCCACGAGGTTCTGATACATATTACCGAAGAGCGCAGCATCGTCCAAATACTCTCCCGTAGCCGTCTTCGTCGCAGGGTCATAGACAAAGGTGCGGTTCGCCTCTCGCTTCAGTTGCGCCCACTCCGAACCGTTGTAGAGGTCGAAGTTCCGCTTCACCATCTGCGCACCGGCGTATGCGTTGATATCCACCGTGGTCTTCCCCTCGCTGCCCCGCTTGGTCGTAACAAGTATCACACCGTTGCTGGCGCGTGCGCCGTAGATAGCCTGTGCCGCTGCATCCTTCAGTACCTCAATTGATTCGATGTCTTGCGCATTGAAGTCATCGATATTGTCCACAGGCGTACCGTCTACAATGTAGAGCGGTGCATTCCCACCCGTGAGCGATTTCTTACCACGGATAACGATGTCCGATTGTCCACCGGGGCGTGCGCTATTCTGCGTAACCACCACGCCGGCAGCCTGCCCACGCAACATCTCTGCCACGCTGCTCGTCGGCACGGCGTTGACATCATCGGCTTTGACGGACGCCACCGAGCCCGTCAAGTCGCTGCGTTTCTGCGTACCGTAGCCCACTACGACCACCTCATCGAGGGTCTTTGTATCCTCGTGCAGCGTAACTGTCAGTTCGCCCGTGCCTACTTTTATTCGCTCGGTGCGGTAGCCCATATAACTAATCTCGAGCGTCTGTCCTTCTTTGGCATCGAGGGCAAAGCGTCCGTCTATGTCGGTTATCGTGCCTTGCGTTGTCCCTTCGAGCAGAACGGACACACCGATAAGCGGCTCTCCCTGCTCATCGCGCACCAGTCCTTTTGTATCCGCCCAAGCCATTGTCGCACTCAAGCAGCAGACTATTATTCCTATCCGAAACTTCTTCATGGTATTGTTTTTCTTTTAGTATCGATTTACAAGCCGCAAGGCTCAATCAACAAGGCTTAATCAACTCGCTCAACAAGGCTCAACCAAATAGTATCTCTACATTTTTCCTCTGCGAGAATAGATCCGTGGACACATCCGCCATGTTGCTTTAATAAAATTCCGCTGCAAAGGTACATCATATTCTGCAATAATAGGTAGTAATACTATTCAAAAGAATAGCATTTTTATCCAAAAACCATCCTATCATACTATTTTACTATTCTTTCCTTATGTGTTATATCTCATATACTCCTTATCTACCATTCATTTTTCCACCATTTACTACCCGTTGATAAAAACGCCATACCTTCCTTACGGCAAGCCGTCTGCAAGCAGATAAGTATATACTATTCTTAAGAGATTCTTATGTGATTCTTATGTGATTCTTATGTGATTCATATACCATTATCGAGTTTTCGACCTACTCTCTCCGTTCCGGAATCGCCCCTCCGTCCTCTATTTGCACATATCCGGAAATTGTACTATCTTTGCACCGTTAAATACACGGAATATGTTGTACGATTTTGCTATTAAGCGCGTTTTTTGCATCGCATTATTGTCTATCATGCCTCTCCTACTTTCCGCCTCTCCCGTTGTGTTGGAGCACTTTGGTGTGGCGGACGGTCTGTCCCACTACAGCATTAATGCCTTCTATCAAGACGAGTATGGGCGAGTATGGGTTGCCACACGCGACGGGCTCAACTGCATAGCGGGCAACGATTGCCGCATATTCCGCTCCGATGACGCTTCCAGTCTGCCCATTACGAGCAACTATATTCATACCGTCTGCGGCGACCGCCACGGGCATTTGCTCTTCCGCAGCGGAAGCAGTGCCTTCTCTCTCGACCTCCGTACAGAGCGCCTCCGTACCATAGACTCCGTCGGTGTACAGGCGATAGTCTATGGGCACAACCGTTTTCTCATTGCGGCACGCGATACGCTCTTCGCTTTCGATGGTGCAATCCTCTCCCCACTCTTTGCCCTGCCTCGCCCCATGGCGCTCTACGAATCTGCCGAGCAAATCGTGGCAAGCACCCGCACGGGTGTCGCATTCTACAGCACTTCCGGTCGCCTCTTGCAGCAGATTGCCATACCCTCCGTCGTATCCATCTTCCGTGACAGCCGTCAGAACATTTGGCTCTGTTCCCGCACGGATGGCTTGTGGTGCTTGCGTCCCTCGGGCGAGCGGCGGCACCTGCTCCCTGCCACAGATGTACGCACCATTACAGAAGACCACGAGGGTACCTATTGGGTCGGCACCTACAGCGGACTGATGCGTATCTCGCCATCGGATTTCCGCCCTGTCCCCTTTGCACAAGGCGAGACGGCGGACTATCCTTTCTCCGTCCGTGCCATAACCTGCGATGAGCAGGGTACGCTCTGGATAGGCAGTTTCTTCGGTGCTATCAACCGCTACAACCCGCACAACGCCCTCTATTCGTACTACGGTGCGGGGCGTGAGCAGACACATCCGCTCAGTTACCCTATTGTCAACCGCATACTCACCGACAGTCTCGGTACGACCTATATCGCCACCAATGGCGGCGGGTTGAACTGCCTGTATCCCGACGGCACGGTCGAAACCATACATATCGACCACACCACGCCCGAACCAGCTATCAAGTCGCTCTATCTCGACGCCCCACGCCACCTCTTATATATGGGTACGCACCAAGGCGGACTGCTCTCGCTCGACACCCGCACCCATCGTCTGCGCCGCTACACCGCCCAACAGGGCTACCTGCCTGACAACCGTGTGCGTGAACTCCAAGCCTACGGCGACACCTTGTTTTTCTCTACTGAGCGTGGTATCGGGCTGCTCTGTCTTCGTACGCAGACTTTCTCTACTCTCGACTCGCTACCTATCTCGGGCGAACTCTCCCACCTCTACCGACACGACTCCGTACTGTGGTTTGCCCGCCAACATTGCACCTATGCCTACCATATCCCGAGCCGACGCCTTACCATCTTCCCTATTTCCAAGCCCGTCCATGTCTTCTGCAGCGACTATGCGGGCAACCTGCTGGCGGGCACTATCGATGGTGTGCAGCGCTTCGACCCCGCCTCCGCTTCGTGGCTGCCGTTCGACTCGCTGAACGCCTGCTTGGAGCACCGCAGCGTCATCGACCTCCTTGCCTTGCCCGACTACTACCTCATCGCCACCTCCGTAGGGCTGACCCTTATCGCCGCCGATTTCTCTACCGTACGCCACCTGAATAGTAAGACCGGCTTTCCTCTCGAGATACTGACCGAGCATAGTCTCTACGCCGACTCGTGCGGCACGGTGGCAGTAGGCGGTATCGACGGTATGTGTCGTTTCCGCCTTTCGGACATCCTGTCGTTGGGTGAGCCTGTCCATATCTTCCCCGTCCGTATCTCTATCCGCAATCGGGACGGAGCGGTACGCCACTTGACCGAGGGGCTGCCCGTCCTCGATACCCTGCGCCTGCAGCCCAACGACAACGCCCTGACTATCCGATTCGGCAGTTCGTCCTACAGACCTATTCTCCGCCCGCAACTCTACTACCGCCTCGAGGGGTTCGACACCGACCGCCAGCCCGCCGGCGATGCACAGACTGCCACCTATACCAACCTCGAGCCGGGCGAGTACGATTTCCTTTTGGAGGACGACCTTGGCGACAGCTACCGTCTCTGTCTCATTGTCGAACCACACTGGTACGAGACTTGGTGGGCAAAAGCACTCTTCATTGCTTTAGGTGCTTGTGCGGTGCTGGCTTTGGGCGGCTACATCTTACGGCGTGCCATGCGTCAAGCCCGCCTTCGTTTGGCGGAACAGGAGCAGCAGTTGGTCGCACAGAACGAGCAACTCCGACAGATGCGCGAGCGTCTGCAGAACGAGCGGTATCTTTTTGCCACGCGTGTACGGGACATCATCGAGACCCACCTCAATGATGCCGACTTCGATATTAATAAGTTGGCACGCGAAATGTGCATGAGCCGCACGGGGCTCTACGCCAAACTGCAAGACGCCACGGGCAAGACGCCCAACGAACTCATCTCGGATATGCGATTAGAGAGAGCCGCCACGCTACTGAAGGAGCATCCGGAGAAGTCCGTAGCCGAGATAGCCGACCTTGTAGGCTACAACACGCCGAGTTACTTTATCCGTTGTTTCAGTAAGCGTTACCATACCACCCCCGCCTCCTACCGCAAGAACCTATAAGACACTTGCATAGATACGAGGACCTACAAGACGCTGCAAGTATTTACATACTTGAATTATTTGTTGTACCTTTGCCGTGCGTAATGGCAATACGCAAATTTGAGTACTTAAGTTCACATTAGAAGTGCAACAAATGCTTTTCTGTTTAGTATGTGAATATACCCCTGTAATACTAAACTGAATCTAAAAATCAGGCACTCTAATAACGACAAAAATTCAATAAGCAATGCTAAAAATAAAAAAGGGAGACCGAAGTCTCCCAAAAAATTAGTAACTTTGCATTGCCTATGTACAAACAACTAATTTCGGAGCAAAGGTACGCAATTTCTATCTTACTCCA
>CAVKVE010000053.1:0-14304 GCA_963659655.1 Bacteroidaceae bacterium
CAACTAATCATTCATAATTCATCATTCTTAATTCCTCATTCGGAATAATTCTTAATTAGAAGTAATGAACGAGACTCGAACTATCAATCTTAATGGACAAGTGTTCCATATCGACAACGATGCCTATATGGCTCTGTCGAACTATTTGCAAGATATCGAATTGCGCCTCTCCACGGATGAGCGTCAGGAGGTCATGGCCGACCTTGAGGCTCGTATCTGCGAACTGTTGCAGTCGGCGCTCTTTGCCAAAAATCAGCAAGTAGTCAGCCTTGCTATGGTCAACGACCTGAAGCAGCGTATCGGTGCGCCGTCTGATTTTGGCGAAAACAAGCGCCCGAAGGTACGCCAGCAAGCCAACAACCAGGGCTGTGGCCGCGCATTAGGCATTGCGCTCAAGATATTCCTTATCATCTGCGCCCTGCCCGTGCTGTTTATCGTGCTGATTGTCGCCTTTTCCCTCATTTTTGGGCTGTTTGGTGCAAGCGTAGGGATAGCCGCTTTCCTGCCCGAGTTGTTGGGCAGCGGTTGGCTTACCGCTCTCATCGTAGTGCTTGCCGCAGCGGTTATCATCCTTCCTATCGTTATGATTATTGTGCCTATCGTGTCGTATATGCGTACCCGTAGAGGGCCCAAAGCTCGCTTTTGGTGGATTATCGTGGTGGCGTGGGTGCTTTCGTTGGGCGGACTCGTTTGGGCAGGCATTGCGCAATGCAAGACCATCGACGACCCAATTGCCCTTCTCCAGCGCCTCGATGCGTACGATGATGACGATTGGGACGACTCGGACAGTCCTCTGTTCAGAGAGGAGCGTACGGTAGAACCTTTCTCGGCCATCCGTGTGAGCGGAGCGGCTTCTATCACGCTGCAGCAGGCGGACAGCCAATCGGTGTTGGTTCGTGCCACAGATACCGCTAAGGTCAAGACCACGGTGCTGGATGGCGTCTTGTGCATCCAAGTGCAGTCGCCTCGCTATACGCAAGCCAAACTGACCATCTCGGTGCCGCAACTGACCGCTATCGAGGGCGATGGGGCTTGCAAGTTGGAGTGCAACGGCGCTTTTGTGGCCGATACACTGCATCTTAGCTTAGCCGGCGCTTCGGACGCTGAGTTGAATCTCACTGCCCGGTCGGTCACCATCGATTGTACCGGTGCCAGTCGCCTCGAGTTGGATGGGTGTGCCGAGTCTTGCCGTATCGACCTTGCAGGTGCCGGCCGCATCGATGCCGAAGATTTTGTGGTGCAAGATATGCATATCAATTGTGCAGGTTCTTCCCGTTCCGATATTCATGTGGAGCGCACCCTTTGGGCGCAAGCCGTTGGGGCAAGCCGTATCGAATATACAGGCAACCCGAAGGTAGAGCAGAGTATGGCGATCGGCGGCAGCCGTATCAACCGCGACTAATTCCCTTCGTTTTTTTCATCCTATTTGTTTACATAAATCTTTTGTTTGCTCGGCAGTCGTTTCGTCTGCCGAGTTTTTTGTACCCTATTACACAATAAAAACAATGGTGACAGTTTGGATAGATATGTAGTATCCTTTTTTCTTCCATTTTTCTTGTCGCTTGCGACATAGGAAAAGTATTCAGCCCCCGCTGACGCATTTTGTTTCCTATTGTATCACAAATCCGCCATACAACAAATGTTGCAACAAATGTATCATCATTTGCAACATATTTTGTATTCGGTATTTTATAAAAGTAGTACTTTTGCAGCGTCAAAAACACAAAAACCTATTGTACCATGAAAAAATTATTCTCTCTCTTGCTTTGCTGTATGCTGACCCTTGTCGCATCGGCACAAGTCTACTACCTTATCCCTTCGGCGGATAAGTCCGCTGCAGAGATCACCTCTACCGATCTGTTTCTCCCCGATGAGAACGGTCAGCAGCCCGAGCGCAATGCCTACGCTTGGTTCTGCCAGCAGTATGGCACCGACCATATTGTCACGGTCAAGGATGTTGTCGATGGCCAATTGCTCACCGATGGCGCGCTTGGTTCGGTGCAAGTCCTTTGGGTCAATGTCGCCCGCGTGGGATTAGAGTTGCACCAATTTGACTCTATTTTCTCGCCCGCTTTCCGTAGCCAACTGAAACTTTTCGTTCAGGCAGGCGGTAACCTCTATCTCTCTTCGCAGGCGTCCCGTCTCGTCAGCGAGATCGGTCGTTGCTCTTGGTGGCCCAACGATTACACCTACGGCGATTATGCTACTTGCAGCGAAACGGATGTTTGGAATATCACTTTCAACTTCTGTACGGGTGCCGACCATGCCTCGCATGCGGTCTATGCCAATATGACGGACAAGGGACAGAAAGATGACATTGATGCCACTTTCCCGCTCCAAGCAGGCACTCAGCGCACCGACAACAACACCGGTTGGGGCGATTGGAAAACCTATTGGTTCCTTGCCGGTCACGATACGGTTGCCGACCACGACCCTGTTCCGGGTGGTTGCGATGTAGCCCGTCAGAACCTTTTCGAAGACAACCAACACTGCCAGATTTTGGGCGGTTGGGGTCACACCCGTGGTTTGGATTACGCCGGTTTCGTGGAGTTCTTCCCGTACGATACCTATAAGGGAACCGTCATTGCCATGGGTTTGGCGGCCTACCAATGGTGCACCGCCAACACTCGTGTTGCCAATGTGCAGAACCTCACTCGTGGCGTTCTCGACTATCTCTCGTTGCCCTATTCGTTAGCATGGTCGGCAGACGCTGCCACCGCCGCCACTATCGGCAGCACGGCTTCCGTTACGGCTACCGCCAACTCGCTTTATACCATCACCTACGCTTCCGAGAGCCCCGCTACGGCTTCCATTTCCGAGAGCGGATCGGTTCAGGCAAACTATTTCGGCGAGGCCACTTTGACGGCGACTATTAACGCCGGCGATGGTGTTAGTTTCCCGAAGCAGTCCCGAACCATCTCCCGTGTTTTGACCGTCAACGGAGGTGCAGCAGCCGCATTCGGCTATGTCCTTCCCTATAGCCCCGCCGTAATGGCCGCTTACGACAACGAGGAGAACCTCCAGCCCGACTACCACACCTACCAATGGTTCCTTACGCAATATGTTCAGACAGGCAAGGGTTGCTTCATCAATCCCGCCGAGATGGCGTCTATTCCCTCCGAGGTCGAAGTTTTGTGGATTCACAACGACCATGTAGGTCTCGATAGTCAAGACTATTACAATGCCTTGGGCGGCGACACCTTCCGTGAGGCGCTCCGTGCATACCTCAATGCAGGCCACAATGTATTCCTCTCCAAGCAGGCTACCCGCCTTGTGGGCGATTTGGGACGCAACGATTTCCCGAGCTACAACAACGCAGGCTATACCACTCGTGACGCATGGCGTGTAGGCAACCAGTTCTTTACGGGCGATGACCGTATCGATGTCAGCAGCCATCCCGTTTATGCCGCTATGGGTACCAATACCACCATTATGGCAGCCGGCAACCATACCGACAACAACGATGTTTGGCAGAACTTTGCGGAGGGCACTACCACAACCGACCGTTCTCGCTTCACCGACTATGAGCAGACGCACCACTGCCGCATTTTGGGCGGTTGGGGTCACGATACCGAAAATTGCTCTTTGGAGTGTATCGGTTTGATTGAGTACCTGCCTAAGACCGACCTCAATGGTACCATTGTGGCTATGGGCTTAGCCGCTTACCAATGGGGTATGACCGACGACGAGGCAGCCAATCCTTCCACCGAGTTGCAGGCTTTGCAGACGCTCACGAGCAACATTCTCACCTACCTGCAGTCGCCGCTCTCCTACACCTATAGCCGCAGCGACTTGTTTGGCGGCCAATACGGCACCATCTGTATCCCGCAGGCGGTAGCCACCACGGCGAATTCGGGGGCTACCTTCTATTCTATCGAGAAAGCCAATTTCGATGATGCTTCCCGCCTCGTTTCCATCGATTTGGTTGAGCAGACTTCGCTTACTGCCGGTGTGCCGTACATTTTCGCCACCGATGCCGATGCCACCGAGTTCACACTGACTATCAACAACATACAGGCAGACGCCGCCCAAACGGCCAATGGTTTGGTCGGTACGTTCGAGGACATCACCGTTCCCGCCAACGACAACAACTGGATTCTCAACAACAACCAGATTCGCCTTTGCGGTGAGGGCAACACCACGCCTGCCTACCGTGCTTACATCCATGTAGCCGGCATTGCCGACCAATCCGCCTCCACACCGGCGGGTGTCCGCCGTCTGACGGTCAAGAACGCCGACTACGACGACACCACCACGGACATTTCAGAAACAACAAATAGTGAGTATTCGGATTGGTCTTCATCGAATGATTCTTGGGGCTCTTCATCCGATAATTCCCGAACCACTCCCGAAGCAACTCGCTATATATACAATGTTTTGGGTCAGCGTGTCGCCTCCGCCACCGACGGTCTCTACATCATCAACGGTCACAAGGTGTTAGTTACTAAATAAATTCTCTTTTCTCGGTTAGAGGGTGTGCCCTCTGCACGCCCTCTACCCCCTTTCCTTATCCAATCATCGCCATGAAAAACAAGAAACCCTACATCGCTCCTCGCACAGAGGTGCTCTCTCTACTCTCCGAGTCCGATACTATGCAACACCTGTATGTTGCCAGTGGAACCGCAGGTTACATCCCCGTTGGGGGCTATATTGCCGACTGATATGCGCTCGTTTTCCCTTAGAATATCTTTCTTGTGCCTTTGCCTTGCCGTAGGGCTCACCTCTATGGCGCAATCGCTCTCCGTCAGCGGTACCGTTACCGACGGTGCTACCGGCGAGCCGCTCATCGGAGTATCCGTTTTGGAGCAAGGCACACAGGTCGGCACTATCACCGATTTTGATGGTCATTTCGCTCTCTCTGTCGCAGAGGGTGCCCGTTTGGTCTTCTCGTATGTGGGCTATAAGGAAGTCATTCTCCCCGCCCAAGCCATGATGTCCATCCGTATGTCGGAGAATACCGAACAACTCCAGGAGCTAATCGTCACAGGCTATACCACCCAGCGCAAAGCCGACCTCACGGGGGCGGTCAGCGTAGTCAGTGTGGGCGACCTCAAGAAGCAGAACGAAAACAACCCCATGAAGGCTATGCAGGGCAAGGTGGCAGGTCTGAATATCTCCACCGATGGCTCGCCTTCCGGTTCTGCCACGGTGCGTATCCGTGGTATCGGTACGCTCAACGACAACGACCCGCTCTATATCATCGATGGTGTTCCCACCAAGGGCGGCATGCACGAGCTCAACGGCAACGACATCGAGTCCATTCAGGTGCTCAAGGACGCTGCTTCCGCCAGCATCTATGGTTCTCGTGCTGCGAACGGTGTCATTATCATCACCACCAAGAAGGGTGAGGAGGGTCGTGTCAAGGTCGATTTCGATGCCAGTGTCACGGTCTCCCGCTATGTCAACCGTATGTCCGTGCTCAATACCGAGCAGTTCGGTCAGTGTCTGTGGCAGGCTTACGTCAACGATGGACTCGACCCGAATACCAATGGTTTGGGCTACACCTACGATTGGTCGTACAACGCTGCCGGAGCACCGGTTCTCAACAGCCTCTCCATGCGCAAGTATCTTGACGATGCCGGCACCACTCCCGCCGCCGACACCGATTGGTTCGACCAGATTACCCGCACGGGCGTTGTGCAGCAATACAACCTCGCCGTCAGTCAGGGCGGCAAGCACGGCAAGAGTTATTTCTCTGTCGATTATTACAAGAATCTCGGTATCATCAAGCATACCGATTTCGACCGTTTCTCTGCCCGTGCCAATTCCGACTATTCGTTCTTGAACGACCGTGTTACGATTGGCGAGAATTTCACACTCAACCGTACGAGCGAGGTACAAGCCCCGAGCGGTATCTTGCAGAATGCGTTGCAGTTCAATCCTTCGCTGCCGGTCTATACCACTACGGGCGACTATGCAGGTCCTGTAGGCGGCTATCCCGACCGTGAGAACCCGGTGGCACGCCTCGACCGCAACAAGGACAATCGCTACACCTATTGGCGTCTTTTCGGCAATGCATTTGTCGATGTAGAGGCGTACAAAGATTTGCATATCCGCACCACGGCGGGTCTTGACTATTCACAGAAGAAGCAGCGTATCTTCACCTATCCCGTCACGGAGGGCAATGTAGCTACCACCACCAATGGCGTCGAGGCAAAACAGGAGCATTGGATGCGTTGGATGTGGAATGCCATCGCCACCTACAATTTCGAGGTAGGCAAGCATCGCGGTGACGCCATGCTCGGTGTCGAACTTATCCGCGAGACCTCCGAGTATTTCTCCGGCGCCAAGCAAGATTTTCTGCTCCTCACGCCCGACTATATGTGGCCCGATGCCGGAACAGGCAAGGCACAGGCGTATGGTGGCTCGGAGGGCTATTCGCTGCTGTCCTATTTTGGCAAATTCAACTATTCGTACGACAATCGCTATATGGCGTCGCTCACTGTCCGCCGTGATGGTTCGAGCCGTTTTGGTCGCAACAATCAGTTCGCCACTTTCCCCGCCGTTTCGTTGGGTTGGCGTATGAGCGAGGAGCGTTGGATGTCCCCCACCCGTTCCGTTTTGGACGACCTCAAGCTCCGTGTGTCGTGGGGACAGACGGGTAACCAAGAGATTTCCAACCTTGCCCGCTATACTATCTATCTGAGCGGCTATGGAGTGGATGAAAACGGTGGTCAGAGTTACGGCACGGGCTACGATATTTCGGGCTCTAACGGAGGCAGCACGCTCCCGTCGGGTATGAAGCGCACCCAGATTGGCAACGACGACCTTAAGTGGGAGACCACCACGCAGACCAATGTCGGTCTTGATTTCTCGCTTTGGGGACAGCGCCTCTACGGCAGTTTCGATTGGTTCTACAAGAACACCGATGACATTTTGCTCTATATGGCGGGTATTGCCGTCATGGGCGAAGGTTCGAGCCAATGGGTCAATGCAGGCTCTATGCGCAATATCGGCGAGGAGCTGACGCTCGGCACACGAGGCGACAGCCGTGGATTCCATTGGGACATCACCGCCAACCTCTCGCACTACTCCAACGAGATCACCAAACTCCCCGAGACGGTCGCTGCCAACGGCACGTATGGAGGCAACGGCGTCAAGTCGGTGGTCGGACACGCCATGGGTTCGCAGGTGGGTTATGTGGCAGAGGGCATTTTCCGCAGCCAGGAAGATATTGACAACCACGCCACCCAAGAGGGCGCAGGGCTCGGCCGCATTATGTGGAAAGATCTCAACGGCGATGGGGTGATTACGGAGGCCGACCAAGATTGGATATACAATCCCGTTCCGGCCTTGTCGTACGGACTGAATTTCTATTTCGAGTACTATGGATTCGACCTCACGCTCTTCTTCCAAGGCGTGCAGGGAGTGGATATTATCTCCGATCTCAAAAAGGAAACCGACCTTTGGGCAGGTCTGAATATCAGCAACCTCAACAAGGGCACTCGGCTGCTCGATGCATGGAGCCTCACCAACACCGATTCGGACATTCCGGCGCTGTCGGTGGCGGACAACAACAACGAGAAGCGTGTGTCTTCCTATTGGGTGGAGGATGGTTCGTATCTCAAGCTCAAAAACATTCAGTTGGGCTACAATTTGCCGAAGAAGTCCCTTACCAAGATGCGCATGGAGCGTTGGCGCTTCTATGCTTCGGTGCAGAATGTCTTCACCATCCATTCCCGCTCCTTCACGGGTGTTGACCCGGAGAACCCGAACTACGGCTATCCCAATGCCTTGAATATCACCTTTGGTACTACCGTCAATTTTTAATTCGGTATTTTTTCCAACTACAAATTAGAAATTACACATTAAAAATTACATTCCCCCCATGCGTACAACTTCCATTCTATATTCCCTTCTTGCCGCTTGCCTGCTCTCGGCATGCTCGTTCCTCAACGGGCAGGAGCCGCAAGGCACGCTCTCCGACGACCAAGTCCGCACGGCAGAGCAATCCGACCGTTTGGTCACGGCGGCGTATGCCATTTTCATGTCGGCGGAAGACATCAACTCCTCGTTCTCGATGTGGAACTACGATGTTCGTTCCGATGATGCCTACAAGGGCGGTAACGGCACTTCCGATGGCGATGTCTTCCATCAGTTGGAGATCGAGCAAGGTGTGCTGACCACCAATTGGAATATCTCCGATATGTGGACACGCCTCTACAACTGCCTCTCTCGTGTCAATACCGCCATTGCCGTTTTGGAGCAGACCGACGACTCCTACGAGCTGAAAGAGACCCGCCTCGGCGAGATGTATTTCTTGCGTGCCTACGGTCATTTCCTGCTCAAGCGCCTCTACAAGAACATTCCTTTTGTGGTCGATGCCAATCTTACCACCGAGCAGTACAACGCTTTGAGCAACACCACCTACACCAACGACGAGGGCTGGCAACTCATCATCAACGACCTCACCTACAGTTTCCGCCACCTGCCTATGACGCAGGACGACAAGGGTCGTGCCTCCAAGCCTGCCGCAGCCGCTTTTTTGGCGAAAGTCTATCTCTATAAGGCGTACCACCAAGACGATGCGCAATCCCACGAGGTAACGAGTATCAATACCAACGACCTCGACAGCGTGCTATACTATTCCGACCCACAGTGGTATTCCGCATATAGTTTGGAGCCGGACTTGCACAACAATTTCCGCCCCGAGCCGGAGTACGAGAACGGCAAGGAGAGTATTTGGGCCATTCAGTATTCGCTCAACGACGGCACCAAGTACGGCAATCTCAATTGGTCGTATGGTCTTTGCGTACCGAATATTCCGGGTGTGACCGACGGCGGTTGCGATTTCTATAAGCCGAGCCAGAACCTGGTCAATGCCTTCCGTACGGGCGAGGATGGTCTGCCTCTGCTTGACACCTACAACCAAAAGGACTACAGCCTCAGCGAAGACTACGCCGACCCCCGTCTGTTCCTGACCGCAGCCATTCCGGGTCTGCCGTACGAGTTCAACGACAAGTATATGGTCGAGAAAACCGGCACTTGGAGCCGTTCCAACGGACTCTATGGCTACAATGTGTCGCTCAAGCATAATGTAGACCCCGATTGCGACTACCTTATCAAGGGCGCATGGTGGGGCAGCAGTATGAACCGCATTGTTTTCCGCTATGCCGATGTGCTGCTCGAGCGTGCCGAAGCCTTGGTGCAACTCGACCGTAGTGCCGAAGCAATGCCTTTGGTAAACCAACTGCGTGCCCGTGCCGCACAGTGCCAAAGCGGCGTCATTGCCGACTACAGCACTCGTTATGGTGTACGCATGCGGGTGTCGCAATACGCAACCGTCCCCGGCAAGGAGGAAGCCCTTCGTATCGTCAAGATGGAGCGTCGCCTCGAATTGGCTATGGAGTCGGAGCGTTTCTTCGACCTCGTGCGTTGGGGCGAAGCCGACCAAGTACTCAACGAATACTATGCGGCGGAAGCCAACAAGTGCTCCATCTACAGTGCTGCACATTTCACCAAGAACAAGAACGAGTACCTGCCCATCCCCTACGCTCAGCTCGCTGCCTCCAACGGCCATTACACCCAAAACATCGGCGGGTGGTAACCCTAATTAACAATTAACAATTAACAATTAATATCCATGAAGCGCCTCTTTCTCTATATCGTTCCGCTCTTGCTGCTTGCGGGCTGCAATTCCCATCTCACGGGTACGCTCTCGCTTGACGGCGACTGCCTTATCGACAGCCTTGTTTTGGATGAGCAGTATGCCGGCGTTATCGACCGTACCTCTCGCTCTATCGTGGTCACCGTGCCGGAGGACTACAACACCCGTGCGATGTGCGTGTCCTATCTGTCCGTTTCCGAGGGGGCTACCGCATCGGTAGCCGTAGGCGACACACTCTGCCTGCACGAGGCTCGTGTGCTGCGCGTGACCAACGGCGACACCTATCTCGATTGGACGCTTACCACCGCCTACCCCGTTGTCGAAGTTACGCAACCCAAAGTGCTGTTTGTCGGACAAGCCTCCGCCAAGTCCGCTCTCTCGCAAGAAGAGCGTACGGCGTGCGATTGGCTGCTCAATCGGGTGCCGGAGTCTTCGTATGCTTCTATCACCGATTTCCGCAGCGGCAAGATTGACCTGTCCGAGTGCCAAGTGATTTGGTGGCATTTCCATAAGGACGGCGGCGTAGACGGACGCACTGCATTTGAGTCGGCTGCCAACGATGCCGTGTTGGCAGTCGCAGCCTTCCAATCGTTTGTCGACAAAGGCGGCAGCCTGTTGCTTACTCGCTATGCCACCTATCTGCCGGGCTACCTTTCTTTGGCGGGCAACAGTGCCACCTATTGTTTCCCGAACAACTGCTGGGGACAGAACGAGAGCGAAGCCGAAACCACCACTTCCCCGTGGTATTTCCTGACCGATACACTCCGCCACCCCATCTATGCCAACTTGCTCACAGGCGACGAGGCAAAGGGTATCTATCTTTGCGATGCGGGCTATCGTATCACCAATTCCACCGCACAGTGGCATATCGGTTCCGATTGGGGCGGTTATCCCACGCTTGCCGACTTTGTCGCTAAGACGGGCGCCACGCCGCTCGGACAGGGCGGTGACGGAGCCGTCGTCGTGTGGGAATATCCCGCACAGGGCACACAGGGCGGCATTCTCTGTATCGGTTCCGGCTGCTACGATTGGTATTCGGTGGATGGGGTCTATGACGACTACCACGCCAATATGGACACCCTCACACTCAACGCCATTAACTATCTTACCAAGTAAAACATGAAAAAGACTATATTTGCATTCCTGTGCTGTGCCCCTATTCTTTGGGCTTGCAGTTCCAAAGAGGTCGTTGTCCCGGAACGCGACTGGGCGAACACCACCTACCTCTTCGCTGCCGACGATGAGGCGGTAACCACCACCTACTATAAGCCCTATTCGGGCTATGTAGGCGACCCGATGC
Source organism: Bacteroidaceae bacterium (assembly GCA_963659655.1). Taxonomy (GTDB): domain Bacteria; phylum Bacteroidota; class Bacteroidia; order Bacteroidales; family Paludibacteraceae; genus Colicola. The sequence goes on from CAVKVE010000053.1 coordinate 10,908, forward strand.
CGTTCTACGACCCTCAGAGCCGCACCTTCCTTGTCGGCTACTTGCAAGACTACCGCCCCAATCCTGTCGGCACCTACCACCCTATCTGGGGCGTGCGTACCTTGGATGCCGCCCGATACGAGTCCTTGGGCGAACTGATTCCCTGCGGAGGCTTGCAGGAACAAGACGCGGCACTCGGCACAGGCTGTTTCGTATACGACTCGGTGCAGTCCCTCTACTACTGCTTCTATACGGGGCATAAGTACGAAGTGGCAGCCGGCGAAAACCGCGAGGCCGTTCAGTATGCCACCTCGCCCGACTTCCGCACCTGGACCAAAAACCGCTCGTTTGTCCTTCGTGGCAACGACTATGGCTATTCCTCCGTCGATTTCCGTGACCCGTGTATCGTGAAGGGCGACGATGGTCTGTACCATCTCCTCGTTTCCACCAAACAGGGCAACAAGGGCGTTTTGGCGGAATTCACCTCCTCGGACTTGCAGCACTGGACACACGCTGGCGTCTTTATGTCCATGATGTGGGATCGTTTCTACGAGTGCCCCGACCTGTTCCGCATGGGCGACTACTGGTATCTTATCTATAGCGACCAGACCATTGTCCGCCGTGTGCAGTACTTCAAGGCACGCACGCTCGACGAACTGAAAGCCTGCACGGCTTCCGATGCAGGGCTATGGCCGGACAGCCACGAGGGATTCCTCGACAGCCGCGGCTTCTATGCCGGCAAGACGGCATCCAATGGCTCGGAGCGTTACATCTTCGGTTGGTGTCCCACCCGCAACGGCAAGGACAACACCGCCACGCAGACCTCTACCACCCAATCGCTCGACTGGGCAGGTACCTTAGTAGCCCACCGCCTCTTGCAGCACGAGGACGGCACCTTGACGCTTGCCCCCGTGGAGGCTATCTCGCATAAATACACCACCGAGCAACCCATTCGCCCTATGCGCACCGAAGGCAGCGTAACCATTACCGACTCGCTCTACACCCTCGCCGAGAACAGCCATGTCCTCTTCCCCCGCTTGGGCTATCACAACCACTTGTCGCTCACCGTTCGCACCGAGAGCAGCGAGGACCATTTCGGTCTATCCGTAGGGCGTGGCACTTCGTGTGTCAGCACCGCCGACTCTTCGGTCTATTATACGCTCTCCGTTCATCCCGAGACCCCCACTACCCGCAAGATAAACTTCGAGCAGGAGGGAGAGGGCGGCATCGGCTATATTGCCGACATCGACAGTTATGTCTTCGCCACCCCTGCCGACAACACCTATCACATCGATCTCTACACCGACAATTCGGTCTTGGTGCTGTACATCAACGACATTCTTTGTTATACCAACCGCGTCTATGGCACTGCCCGCAACTGTTGGAGCGTCAATGCCTATACGGGTACGATAACAATCTCCGATATTCATCACTACACCTATTAATTTCTCTTTGGCATGAAAAGACACCTTCTTTCCCTTTGCTTAGTCCTTTTTACTATGCTTACTGCCTCAGCGCAACTCACTTTCACCCGTTCCGGCTCGTACGACATGCTTATCCGTCTTGCCGAACCACACCGCTACCTACTCTTGCCTATCGAGGAGGCAGCCCCCGAATACCGTGTGCAAGTCATCGAGCAGGGCAAGATTCTCCGTACTCTGACGCTGCGTTTGGGTGCGAAAAATAAGATAGACTACTATGTACCCTTCGATATGGAAGGTCTTGATACCGAATCGCTTGTGTTGGCGGTTCATGTATGGAATCAGCCGCAGAGCCCTGCTCTCCACGAGCCTTCGCCCATGGACTACATTGCGTGGGACAGCATTCAGGTAGCCGACGAATACACCTTTGTCAATACCGAGAAGCAGTACCGCCCGGAGTTCCACCATGCGCCGCAATGGGGCTGGATGAACGACCCCAATGGTATGTTCTACGATGCCTCTACGGGCCTCTACCATCTCTACTATCAGCACAACCCCTACTGCTCGCTCTGGCAGAATATGTCGTGGGGACACTCCACCTCCTCCGACCTCATCCATTGGACACCCTGTCCCGAAGCCATTCTGCCCACCACGCTCGGCACTATCTTCTCCGGCTCTGCCGTTATTGATACGCACAACACGGCAGGATTTGGCGAGAACGCCATCGTGGCTATCTACACGGCAGCCGAACTGATGGGGCAATCGCAAGCCCTAGCCTATTCCACCGACGGCGGACGCACCTATACGCAATACGCCGGCAACCCGATACTCACCTCCACCATCCCCGATTTTCGTGACCCGAAAGTGTTCTGGAACGAGCAGGACAGCGCATGGTGCATGGTGCTTGCCTGCGGACAGGAGATGCGTTTCTATCGTTCGGACAACCTGCGTGAGTGGTCGTATATGTCCTCTTTCGGTTCCGACTACGGCAACCACGAGGGCGTATGGGAATGCCCAGACCTGCTCTACCTCCCCGAACGGGAAACAGGCAAGAGCCATTGGGTGCTGATTTGCAACATCAATCCGGGCGGACCTTTCGGCGGCTCGGCTACGCAATACTTTGTCGGCAACTGGGACGGACACACCTTCACCCCGCTGCAAGAGAACGGCAAGGTGCCTACCAAATGGATGGACTGCGGCAAGGACCATTACGCTGCCGTATCGTTTGCCCACACGCCTGACCATCGTCCGATACTCTTGGCGTGGATGAGCAACTGGCAGTATGCCAACCAAGTGCCTACCATGCAGTACCGCTCCGCCAACTCGCTGCCTCGTGAGATAGACCTATTCACCGACAAGGACGGCATCTTGCGGGTAGGCGTACGCCCCGCAGCCGAAGTGCAGGCATTGCGTGGCAACAAGGTAAAGACTCTGCCGCAGACGGCTATCGTTGAGATAGACATTCAGCGAGGCGACCGCCCGGCACAGATTACGCTGAGCAACGACCTCGGCGAGCAGGTTGTGATGAACTACGATTTCCAAGCGGGTACCTTCTCCATGAACCGCCACAAGTCGGGCAAAGTATCGTTCTCGGATGCGTTCCCCACAACCACCGTAACGCCCCTCTTTGCCGAAGCTACCCGCTACCATCTCACGCTCTACATCGACCGTTCCTCTATCGAGGCGTTCGACGGCGACGGCCACTGGGCAATGACCAACTTGGTATTCCCCACCAAGCCCTACAACCGCCTCAAAGTCTCCGGCGGCAAAAGCACAATCTATTCAATTAAGAATTAAAAATTAAGAATTAAAAATTGGGTTAGGAGCCAAGCCTCAACGACTACAACGAACGACCATACTCAATTCTTAAATATCCTCAACAAACAACCCCTTTACAACCCTTACAAGAACCTATAATGGTAGGGTAATGGTAGGGCGATATGTCCGAGATAGACCGCAGATACCCACCACCCCTCTTTCATTCGCATAAATTAACT
>CAVKVE010000054.1:0-13928 GCA_963659655.1 Bacteroidaceae bacterium
TTGCCATATTTTCGGAATATAATCCAAAAATATTGCCATATATTTGGAATAGCAAACTTTTTTCACTACCTTTGCAGCGTCTTTCGATAGCATAAGAATCCAACCAATAGTATGATTCAACGCACCCTACAATCCGTCATCGCCAACTACCTCAACAAGGGCAAGGCTATTCTCTTGGTCGGTGCCCGTCAAGTCGGCAAATCTACCCTGTTTCATCAGTTGGTGGATACTCTCCCGTCCCACACCCTTTGGCTCAACTGCGACCAAACAAGCACGCGCGACACACTCACCAATTCCTCGCTTGCCGAACTCCGTTTGCTTATTGCGGACTATCAGACCATTGTCATCGATGAGGCGCAGCGCGTAACGAATATCGGCTTGACGCTCAAACTGATAACCGACAACTTTCCCGCCGTGCAACTGTTGGTCACGGGTTCTTCCTCTTTGGGACTGCACGACCGCATCAACGAGCCGCTCACGGGGCGCAAAATAGAGTACTTTCTTTTCCCCGTTTCTACGGCAGAAATCTACCACGCCGAGGGGCTTATAGGCGTACGCGACAGATTGCCGCAGCGTCTTATTTACGGCAGTTATCCCGATGTCCTCTATGGTGCTTTGCCGCCCGAGAAGGCATTGCGCGAACTTGCCGAGAGTTACCTTTATAAGGACATTTTGGAACTCGAAGGACTGCGTAAATCCGCAGTGTTGCAGAAGTTGCTGACCGCTTTGGCGTTGCAAGTCGGCAGCGAAGTGAGTTACAACGAACTGAGCAAGACGGTGGGTATCGATAGCAAGACCGTCGAGCGTTATATTGATGTTTTAGAGAAGTGTTTCATTGTTTTTCGGCTCAATAGTTACAGCCGAAACCTGCGCACCGAACTGACCAAGGGCAAGAAGATTTACTTCTACGATTTGGGTATTCGCAATGCTATTTTGAACAACTTTGCACCTCTCGATGTGCGCACCGATACGGGGGCTTTGTGGGAGAACTTCCTTATTGTGGAGCGTATGAAATACAACCATTATGCCGACCGAGCCGTCAATACTTACTTTTGGCGTACATCGGACAAGCAGGAGATAGACTATATCGAGGAGAGCAATGGTGAGTTACATTTGTTCGAGATGAAGTGGAACGCCAAGAAGCAGACCACCAAGTTCCCGAACCAATTCCTCACGACCTACTGCCCCACCCACACCGACATCATCACGCCCGATAACCATATTTCATTCCTTGTCTGATTTTCTTGGTCATATTCTTGCATAATCTATTCCAAAAGTGTATCTTTGTAGCATATTTTGAGATGAGTTGTTTGCAACAATTCGCAGCAGCCACCTGCGAGTTTACCATAATCAATACCGACCAACGACAGCCAAAGCCGCCCCGCGCACACGCCCAATGAACACGCCAAAGGCACATACTCCCAATCAAGAAACCCACATTCCCGATCGTGGGGAGGTCATCATCTACCAATCGGCGGACGGCACGACGCAGGTACAAACCATCCTCCGCAACGAGACCGTATGGCTTACGCAGAAAACAATGGGCGAGTTGTTTGGATGTACTTCGGACAATATAGGAGTGCATCTCAAAAACATATTCAACACAGGAGAACTGCAAGAAAATTCAGTTACCGAAAAAATTTCGGCAACTGCCGCAGATGGTAAGAACTACTTAACTAATTTCTACAATCTCGATGCTATTATAGCCGTTGGTTACCGCGTTAATTCCAAGCAGGCAACACAGTTTCGTATTTGGGCAACAAAAATACTCCGCGAGTACATCGTCAAGGGCTTTTCCATAGACGACGAGCGGCTGAAAGGCAATGCCGGCGGTGCGTATTGGCGTGAGTTGCTCGACCGCATACAGGACATCCGCAGCGACGAGCGGCTTATCTATCGGCAGGTGTTAGACCTCTATGCCACGAGTTTCGACTACGACAAGACGGCGGAGGAGAGCAAGCAGTTCTTTGCCGCCTATCAGAATAAGTTTCATTTTGCTATCCACGCCCACACGGCAGGCGAGTTGATACGCGAGCGGGCAGACGCCGACAAGCCGTTTATGGGCTTGCGCTCGTTTAAGGGACGCCAACCTGTCAAGGCAGAGGTGTCGGTGGCGAAGAATTATATGGAGGCGGAGGAGTTAGACGCAATGAAAAGTCTCGTTTCGGGTTTCTTCGACTTTGCCGAGATGCAAGCCAAACTGCACAAGCGTATGTATATGCGGGACTATCTCAACCTATTGGATAACCTGATACGCGCAAACAATCGCCCCATGTTGGAGGGCAAGGGCAAAATCTCTTTCGAGGCGGCAAAAGAATACGCCGAGAGCGAGTATAAGAAATACAAGCAGCGAACTCTCTCTCCTGCCGAAGAGGACTATATGGAAACCATCAAAGCCCTCACCGCCAAAGCCAAGAACATCACCAAACCCAACGACAAACAATAGACTCTATGGAACAGCAAGCAATGCAACTATTCGAGAGTACGCAAGTGCGTATGGTTTGGAACGAAGAAGAAGAGAAGTACTACTTTGCGATTGTTGATGTAGTACAAGTACTTACCGAAAGTACGAACGCCCCTGCCTATTGGCGTAAACTGAAACAGCGTCTCAAAGCAGAGGGAAACGAAACCGTGACAAATTGTCACGCTTTCAAAATGAGGGCTGCTGACGGCAAGCAACGCATGACTGACGCTGCCGATATGGAGCAGTTGCTGCGTATCATTCAGTCTATCCCATCGCCAAAAGCAGAACCTCTCAAGCAGTGGTTGGCAGAGGTCGGCAGCAGGCGCATTGACCAGATGATAGACCCGGAACTGACTTTTCAAATGGCGGTCGAGGACTATCGCCGTCAGGGATATACCGACGAGTGGATTAACGAGCGCATGAAGTCTATCATGACTCGCAAAGCACTCACCGATGAGTGGAAACGGGTCGGCATAACCAAAGAGCTGGATTACGCTATTTTGACCAATATCCTCACCAAGGCATGGAGTGGAATGACCACACGAGAGTACAAGACTTTCAAAGGGCTGACCAAACAGAGCCTGCGGGATAATATGACGGGCGTGGAGGTGGCTCTCAACACCTTGGCCGAAGCCTCCACGAGAGAATTGTCACGGCAGCGCAACCCTAAGACCCTTCAACAGAGCAAGCATATTGCCCAAGACGGTGGCGGGGTCGCCAAAGTAGCACGGCAACAACTCGAAAAGGAATTAGGCAAGCCAGTCATCTCTCCTTACAATGCCGAGCAGATAAAGCAAATCGAGAGTACCCCTATTGAGGACACCGAGATTATTTTGGAGAAAACAACAGAAAATAAAAACCAAAATAAACAATAATAATAGGTGCCGACCGCGGCGGACACTGGCAAATAGCGGACACTGGCAAATGATTGGCACAAACAAATAGCACAACGAGAAAATACACACCCATTTATGACTATATTTCTTATTGCACGAGGTTGTCCTACTCCTTCAGACCCTACATGGGGCTGTTTTGAGTTAGATCAGGCTATTGCTTTGTCTGAATTGGGGCACAAAGTCGTCATCTTAAGTGTCGATACTCGTACGCGCTTGCGATGGCGCAAAATCGGTATTAAAGAGCGCACTTATGGTAGTGTGCATGCTTTGGATATGTTTCTTTTCCCATTTTCCTATCGTATCATAGGGTGGAATTTGCGCCAAAAAATAGCGGCAGTTCTCCTTCTGAAATTGTACGACTATGCTTGCCAAAAGTTTGGAAAACCAGATATTCTTTATTCTCATTATCTGTTTAATTCTCAATTAGCCGTTGCAGTTAAGCAAAAATATCACATTCCCCTTGTGGCTGTCGAACATTGGAGTGCTTTGAATATCCGTCCTGTGCCGAAATGGGTGCGAACGATGGTCAATGCCACCTACCCTTATGCAGATAGGGTTATTACAGTGTCAGAATCTCTGAAGCAGAGCATCAACGAGTTCCATAAAGTTTCCGACATTAGTATCGTCCACAACATGGCAGGTAGGGAGTTTACTCATATTCCCGTTTCTACTCATCCTTTCACCTTTGTAGCAACGGGGCGATTGGTCTATGGTAAGGGTTTTGACTTGTTGCCGATAGCTTTCTCCAAGGTTAAAGATAGTCTTCCTACTGATTGGCAAATGCTCATCATCGGAGACGGAGAAGAACACGCCAGCCTACAGCACCAAATCAATGACAACGGTTTGCAAAACCATATCCGACTGCTCGGACGAAAGACAAAAACAGAGATAGCATCGCTACTGCAAAATAGTGATGTCTTTATACTTCCCTCTCGTGGAGAAAATTTTTCTGTGGCAGTATTAGAGGCATTGGCGTGTGGACTGCCTGTCATCGCCTCTATTACAGGAGGCATTCGCGAGTGTATCAGCCCACAAAATGGCATTCTTTTTCCTGTTGATGATGTTCATGCCCTTGCCGATGCCATTCAAACAATGTACGACAATAGAGGAAACTACAACCACCAACTCATCGCTGAAGATTGCCAATCCCGTTTTTCGCCCGAGGTGATAGCGCACCAATTAAGTGCTGTATTCGAAGAATTTGTGTAATTCGAGTATTTTTTTGTAATTTTGCAGAATGATGATTCTCTATCATGGCACAAATATGGTTATTGAACACCCCGAGGTGCGCATTGGTGGTTTCAACAAGGATTTTGGTTTTGGCTTCTATTGCACAAAGATAGAACGGCAAGCGAGGCGTTGGGCTATTTCCAAAAAAAATGCTCATATCGTTTGTTTGTACGAGTATACGCCAACTCCTTCACTCAAAATGAAGGCGTTCGAACAAATGACCGACGAATGGCTCGATTTTGTAGCGGCTTGCCGGCATGGAGAACCACACGAATTCGATATCGTCGAAGGACCTATGGCCGATGACGAGGTTTGGGATTATGTGGAGGATTTTTTGAGTGGTCGTATATCGCGCGAAGCATTTTGGGAGTTGGCTAAATTCAAACACCCAACACACCAGATTATTCTTTGTACCGATAAGGCATTGCAAACCTTAACTTTTCAATCGTATTACGCACTATGAGTAACAAATATTTTCCAGATCAAGAGATAACATTCAACGATTTGTATTTTGTGTGTTACATGATAGAGCGTGTTGCGCGTTTGCTTCATCAGCGCAATTGGTATGTGGTGAAGCGTCTGGGTTATGATGGTTTGTCGCATCAACTTTCGATAGCCGAAACCAATCATTGCCTAAATCCAAAACAGGTGGAACGCGATTGGATAGAGGAATATCATTTGGAGAAGGGTAGTGTTGATGTTACCAAAGTCGATCCGACCTATACCGACAAAGTGCCAAGCCCTACACAGATGGGCAAAGTCTATGCGCGGCTTATTCAGTCGGTCAACACGCCCGACGATTTGCCTGCTACCATCATGCAGGTCTATCGCTCGCCTATTTGCGATAGCATCGACAACTACAATAGTAGTGCATATTATGAGCCATCGTATGTGCAGACTCGTGCTTACATCAATGGTGGATTTTGAAAAAGATAGGGCTCAAACTGGTAATGGAGTCCTAAAACATAGAATATAAGCAATCGTGGCACGATGAGTACCTCAAGTGGGTATGCGGTTTTGCCACAGTGAAAGAATACATCTCAAAACTCAAACAAGCAGGACGCCTCAAGCGTATTGGTTCCGATAGAAGCGGCTATTGGCAAGCGCTAAACAATAGCAAAAATTGATATTAAGTTTCTCCAGAGAAATTTAACGCATCGAAATTTCTAAAAATTACCAACGATAATGAAACACCTTGTCATCATAGGAGCAGGAGGTATGGGGCGCACCATGTATGATATGGCGTGCGAAAGCATAGGATACGGCAATAATTTTGATATTAAGGGATATATTGATGATAATGTTCTCGCCCTGAGCGCTTTCCAAAATTACCCTCCTATGTTGGGTACAATAGCCGACTATCAACCTCAACCAGATGATGTATTTATCTGTTCAATAGGAGGTCAATCTCGTCGTCTATGTATGGAGAGTATCATCCAACGCGGAGGAGAGTTTCTTACAATGATTCATACTACTGCGCGTATCGGTATCAATGTCAGAATTGGAGAAGGAACTATCATTGGCGCATTCTCTTCTATTGGTGCAGATGCCTGTGTTGGAAAATATAACCTTATTCAGTCTTACACTGTTGTCGGACATGATGTGCGCATAGGAAATTGGAATCGAATTGATACGCATGTTACTATTGTCGGAGGAGTTATCATTCAAAATGAAGTTGACATCTACACTGCCGCAGTTCTTAACCATAATGTTGTAGTCGAAGATAACGCACATGTGGCTGCTTGCAGTTTTGTAATTCGAAAAGTAAAATCTGGGACTACCGTTGTAGGTAACCCTGCAAAAAGACTAATGTAATACACTAAAAAACTCAATACAAATGGAAATACAACAATTTATCGCAAATGTTGCTGATCAGTTCGATGATCTTGTAGAACTTACGCCCGCTACCGAATTCCGAAATCTCGAAGCATGGACTTCGCTTGTTGCTCTTCTTATCATCACTATGATAGACGAAGAGTATAATATCGTTCTCGCTCCAGAAGAGATGCGCAAAACCAACACCATTCAAGAACTGTACGACCTTGTCGCGAGCAAACAAGCATAATATGTACAATCCATTTTCCCTATCTGGCAAGACAATCCTCATTACGGGAGCATCCTCTGGGATTGGACGAGCAACGGCTGTCGAATGTAGTCGTATGGGAGCAACATGCATACTCACTGGACGCAACGAGGAGCGTCTGTTAGAGACACAATCGCAATTGGAGGGAAGAGGTCATACTATAATTTGTTGCAATTTAAGCGACGAACCTGCGATTAAAGATTTGTGTAATCAACTGCCCACCATCGATGGATTCGTACATTGTGCAGGAATTAGTTCGCTAAAGCCGATTTTAGGTCTTACAAACACCAATATACAAGAGATATTCGAAACCAATTGTTTCGCCCCCATGCTTTTAACAAAGCATATTGTTAAGAGCAAAAAAATAAGCGCAGGAGGCTCTATGGTATTCATTAGTAGTATTTCAGGCAATGGCAATATCGCCACAGCATTATCTACTTATGGATCTTCTAAAAGTGCATTGACCACATTTGTAAAGTATGCAGCATTAGAATTATCTGGTAAACACATACGTTGCAATGCCATTCTTCCTGGACGAATTGAAACTTCTCTTCTGCAAAACTCAACGATGAGTAGTGAGGATATTCAACAAGACATTAACAAATACCCGCTTCATCGCTATGGCAGACCACAAGAAGTCGCACAATGTGCTGTCTATCTATTGTCTGATACTACACAATGGCTAACAGGAACATCCATTACTATCGATGGCGGACGCACACTAATCTAATCATATCACAATGTTCCAACTACTTCAAAATAAAGTTTGTATCATCACAGGTGCTGCACAAGGCATCGGGCACCAGATAGCACAACAGTTTGCTGAAGATGATGCCATAGTCTATGCTTGTGATCGACAAGAATTTACATCTAACAACGGACATATTCACCCAATCGTGATGGATGTGACAGATGCACAAAATGTCAAAGCCGCACTTATGCAGATATTTAAGGCAGAAGGGCGTATTGATTGCCTCATTAACAATGCGGGTATCGTCTATAACCGCAAAATAGGAATGATAGTGCGTGAAGAGACCGAACGGATGTTCCTTGTCAATGTTATCGCCGTCCTCGAACTCATGCAACTTGCCAGTCGACTGATGGCGCGCAATGGTGGCGGTAGTATCGTGAACATCGCTTCCGTCACTGCAGTACTCGGTTCTCCTGGACAAGTTGCATATTCCGCCACCAAAGGTGCGATTATCTCACTTACTAAGTCTGCTGCCAAAGAACTAGCGCCACAGAATATCCGTGTGAATGCTGTTGCACCGGGAATTGTAAAAACAGAGCGCTTCGCAGAACTCTATCAGGCTAATGGAGAGAAAATAGACACTCGCATCCAACGAATCGCACTAGGTCGTCTCGGTACGCCCGAAGACATCGCCAATGCCTGCGCATTCCTTGCCTCAGATAGAGCTTCGTATATCTCGGGACAGATACTTGGAGTAGATGGCTGTGCCTCGATATAAAAGTGAGGGCGAAAGAATATCTATTAGCCTAAATTTTGGTTCGTTTCTAAATGTTAGGAATAGAAGAAATAGTACCTACCCGCATCGCTGCCATCGACTCCGATGGTAACGCACTTCGTTACGCCGATATACTTGCACTCTCTAGACAGATAGAGAATACTATCAGTCAGCGTGCCTTGTGTTTCTTATTGGTGGAGAACGATATCGGCGGCATCGCATGGGTCATGGCAATGCTCCAAAGTCAACGACTTGTTCCTCTTATCCTAAATGTAAAGACAGAAGACTCGCTCTATCAACATCTACTACAAGAGTACCGTCCAACATATATCTGCACCCCCATATTATACCAAACATCTTCTGCCGAGGTCATCATAGAGAAACATGGGTATACGCTCACTCAGACCGACAACATTCCGTATGAACTACATCCTGACCTAAGCCACTTATTACCTACATCGGGCAGCACAGGCAGTCCGAAACTGGTACGACATAAATACGAGAACATTGAGGCTGCCGGACTAAATATCTCCACTTTTTTTGAACTGAAACCGACTGACCGACCGCTCATGGTGTTACCACTTTACTACACTATGGGACTGTCAATGGTATTCAGCCACTTACGCGTGGGAGCGACTATTCTTATCACGAACCTCAACATGACAGACCCTAAATTCTGGACTTTCATCAAGGAACAACATGCCTCCTCTTTCACTGGAGTTCCTTATAGTTTCCAGATACTCAATCTTATGAGATTCTTCCGAATGGATCTCCCGGATTTGGAATTACTTACGCAAGGTGGAGGGAAGATGCCAAACGATCTTAACCTAAAGTTTGCGCAATTTTGTCAACAACACGGCAAACGCTGGATTGCTACTTATGGACAATCGGAATGTACTGCACGCATGGCATATCTGCCACCTAAATGGGCGGTAGAGAAAGTCGGAAGTATTGGCATTGCTGTCCCTAATGCCGAACTATCCATCATTGCAGAAGATGGTACTCCTATTACGACACCGCATACCGAAGGCGAAATGTGTTATCGTGGTAAAAATGTGACTATGGGGTACGCTTACCATAGTCAAGACCTCGCATTAGGAGATGAGCGACATGGATTTATCCACACAGGCGACCTTGCCTATTTCGACGAAGATGGTTGCTACTATATTGTTGGACGCAAGGGGCGTTTCCTTAAACTTTTTGGTATGCGGGTTGGACTGGATGAGTGTGAACAAATCATACAAAACGAATGCGGTGCCGATTGTGCTTGCGTCGGAACAGACGAGAAAATGATAGTCTATATCACCCAATCCAACCAACAACAAGCGGTGAAAGATACATTAATTCAAAAAACACATATCGTCGCTACCGCCTTCGAAATACGCATTATTCCCGAGATACCCAAGAATCCAACAGGAAAAAAACTATATAGTAAACTCGAAAATCAATAAAATCAATAAAAATGAAAAATATCGAAGAATATAACAACATATTCGCCGAAGTATTCGGTGTTACTGTTGAGCAATTGGGAAACAATTTTTCTAAAGAGAATATCGCAGAGTGGGATTCGGTGCATCAACTGAACATTATTGCACTCATGGAGGAGAAGTTCGACCTTATGCTCGATCCCGAAGATATCATGGCTTGCACCAGTTACAATGCAGGAAAAGAGATACTAACTCGTAACGGAATAGGACTTTAATATGGCTCGTTGGACAATTAAAAGTGTGCGTCTTGTTGGTGTTAGTGCTTGTATGCCGAAACATATTGTCAAGACAGCAGACATCTCTCTATTTACGCCAGAGGATGCCGCTGTGTTTGATAATACAGTAGGCATACACGAACGCCGTATCGGATCAAACACTCTCTGTGCTTCGGATATGTGCCAAGCCGCAGCAGAGCGACTGCTAGAGGAGATGAATTGGAGTAGAGACAGCATCGATATGCTTGTCTTTGAGTCAGTTACAGGAGATTACTATCCGACGCCCCCTACATCTTGCATCATGCAAGACAGATTGGGATTATCTACTGATTGCTTCTGTATCGACTTGCCCATGGGGTGTTGCGGCACTCTCTATGCCATTAATGTAGCAGGCAATATGCTCACTACAGGGAATATCCACCGAGCCTTGCTGCTTGTTGGTGATACTGCTCTGCGTATGGGGTCGAAACAAGATAAGAGCCGAGTTCCACTATTTGGCGATTGTGGAACGGCTATCGCTCTCGAATACGATGCGACCGCACATGATATTGTCATTGATTTTCACACATTAGGCAGTGGTTATAAAGCCCTTATGACGCCACATGGAGGATTCCGACATCCAATAACACCTGACTCTTTCGTACAAGAAGACTTCGGTAATGGCATTATTCGATCACCAAAAGATACATTGATAGACGGATTGGCTGTATTTACATTTGCCATATCACGCCCACCTAAATCAATTCAACAACTGATGGAAGATTACCATTTAGATATCAACAACGATATTGACTATTATCTCATCCATCAAGCCAATAAATTGATTGTGGATCGTGTCGTTAAGAAATTACATCTTCCAGTTGATAAAGTACCTTATGATTTAGAAGAGTTTGGTAATTTAGGCGGGGCTAGTATACCATCTCTAATGGTAACCCGTATTGCAAACGCCTTACGCAGCGATGCTCCCACGCGCCTCTTGGCTTCATCTTTCGGCTTGGGACTTAGTTGGGGAACTATGCTTCTCACTGCCCGAAATGTTGTCATTCCTGATTTAATAGAACTATGAGCCTTCGTAGTAAACTTTGGACTATAGCAACTAACGCTTACCCTGCGTATCTTCGCAGGGTGTACAAGATGTCGCTTGGCAAAGGGGTACGAATTGCTTATCGCGCTCATTTGGACAAAAGCATCAATCCGCGTGGCATACATATCGGCGACAGAACATGGATATTGAATGGCGCATTTATCATGGCACACGACCATTGCCGCCATCTGAAAGCAGATACCTACATCGGCAGCGATTGTGTAATAGGCATCAACGCCATCGTTATGCCAGGCTTACGCATTGGTAATCAGTGTGTTATAGGGGGGGGAGCGTTGTTACAAAAGATATTCCCGACAATTGTATTGCCGTAGGTAATCCTGCCAAAGTAATCAAAACAGGCATCAAAGTACGCAACGGACAAATCATCGAAGAGACCAACTGACACACAACAACCCAAACAAATGTATAAGCATTTCTTCAAGAGACTATTTGATTTCTGTATTGCACTCATTGCAATCATTTGCTTGAGTCCACTGCTTATTGTTGTAACTCTATGGTTACATTTTGCAAACCATGGGGCAGGAGCGTTCTTCACGCAAGAACGTCCGGGGAAAAATGCAAAAATATTCAAAGTCATCAAGTTCAAAACAATGACCGATGAATGCGACAGCAATGGTAAACTACTTCCGGATGCGCAGCGTCTCACCAAAGTAGGGCGATTTGTACGCGCCACCTCTTTGGACGAGTTGCCACAACTATTCAATGTACTTAAAGGGGATATGGCTCTTATTGGTCCGCGTCCCTTGTTAGTTAAGTACTTGCCGCTCTATTCAAAGGAACAAATGCGGCGTCATGAAGTGCGACCGGGTATTACAGGTTGGGCACAAGTGAATGGGCGTAATGCCATCACCCACACCAAGAAGTTTGAGTACGATGTATGGTATGTGGACCATCTAAGTTTTGCCTTAGACCTAAAAATTATCTTTATGACCATTCACAGTGTCCTTCGCCATAAAGACATTTCTGCCCAAGGCGAAGCCACAGCGCCCACTTTCAATGGCACAAATTAAGGGGTACTTATATAAATTTCCCCATTTAATAATAACCTTAAATGGCGCACAAATGCAACAATACATTTATTATCGGTACAATGGCGCACAGCCTGCAGAATTTCCCATCAACGAACAGTATATTCTCAAAAAGCGGAAACCTGCTCTATGCAATGTCTATAATATTGTAGCAACCCTTTTCTCTAAATTACATAGTGTAGAGTTCCTCGAATATAGTTATGAGCATAAGGGGAAACTCATCTCAAGAGCATGCATTATGGGGCGTCTACCTGTTTTTCGTTTCATGCCATCAAATGGCATTCACATTGGACATGCATGGACATCTCCCGACTATCGTGGGCAAAACCTATATCCATCTCTGCTAGGAAACATCATAAGAGACTATACAACACAACAGCAACCGCGCAACATACATACATACATACATACATACATACATACACACATACATACGCAAGATAAGAATCCGGATACTCGCCCTATCTATGTCTTCACGGCTGATACGAACATTGCCAGCCAACATGGCATACTGAAAACAAAAGTGTTAGAACCGGTAGCCACCGGATATAAAAAATATCGTTGCTATTGGTTAGATTCTCATCGTTAAATATTATAGGGGACTTCTATAAATTCCCCGTTTAGTAATAAATTATTCAAATTCGAGACTACAAATACTTTTGTGCGCTTTTTGTTTTTTGGCTACATCTACTTGATTCTCATTCAGTCACAATGCCCGCATTGCTCCTTCGCTCCAACCAAGTATCTGCTATCCAAAATTCCAAAAATCACTACAAAGCAATTTATAGAAGTCCCTGCATTGTATAACTCAAAATAGAATGACCATGAACAAGAGTAAGGAGCGCAATTATGCGCTGGATTTTATGAAATGTATTGCCACTATGCTTGTCCTTAACTCGCATATGGACATTTGCTATCCCGGACACGAATATCTCGCGACAGGTGGTGCTATTGGGAATTGTCTATTCTTCTGTATATCAGGCTTCTTATTAATACCTATGGTACATAGGGGGGGGGCGAATGTTTTGTTGATTGGTATAAAAAGCGCATTCGCAGGATATTTCCGGCACTTTTAGGTATGGGAATAATCAGTGCCATCGTCTTTAGTACCAATCCGCTATTTATGGATGTAATCACAGCAAAGAGATATTGGTTTGTACAATGCATACTGATTTATTATGTCTTTGCCTACCTAATCAATAAGTATTTTAGTCAGCACTTAACAACTATATTCGTTGCAGTTACAATCGCGATATGTTGTTTATACATAGTATTTGTGAGCCTACACGACATCAATAGTTTTACTATCTATAGCGGAGGATATACTGCATTAAAGTGGGAAGTGTATTTCCTGTTTTTCCTTTTTGGTGCACTACTAAATCGCATCAAAATAAAAGAAGCACATTGGTGGCATTGCATCCTGCTGTTTTGTTGTGTAGGATTATGGTATGTGACAATGGCTCTCATTGGTCCTAATAAATATCAACTACTTACCACAATCCCCATTTTTGGAATTCTATATTTTATGTATCGAGTAGGAGAACTAAAATGCATACAAAGACTTTTTACGACAAAAATAGCAGGCGGTCTATTGATGGCTATCGGCAATTTGTGTTTAGAGTGTTATATTATTCAATTTTCCATTATAACAGATAGATGGAACGATATATTTCCGTTCAATATCCCTCTTATTTGGACAATAACACTATTATCTGCCTATATGCTTCATATATTAACCGGATTGATTACGGGCTTATTCGATTCAAAACCTTTTAATTGGGGAGAAGTAGTTAGAGTAATATAGCAATAATGTAAAAAATGTGCGCAATTTTAGTCTAAATTTTATCTCCTATTTGGTTGCTTGTATTGAGTTAAGGCGTACTCTTGCAGGCAAAACCATAAACTATACTTATCGATTTTTCGCAAATATCATAAAGTATACTTTATACAATTA
>CAVKVE010000055.1:0-13666 GCA_963659655.1 Bacteroidaceae bacterium
ATGCTGGTGTATCATCCGGAAGATGAGTTCGGTATCAACATTTTTGAGGCATTTGACAGTCTGCCCATGCCCGACAAATACGATGACCACACGATAGAATCGATGCGGGTGATAGACAATAGCCAAATTTGGGGCGTGCAGCCGCGCGACTCCGGATTCTACAAGGCTACCTACGGGCATGCGCTGACTACCATAGAACTGAACAAAAACGCCAAACACATAGAGAACCTGCTCAACCAAGCGCAGATGGGTAAGGCACTGGTAGCGAAATGGTTTGACCTGACGGGGGACTCGGTGGGAAACGCACGGTTTGACATCAAACTGATAGAGGAACGAGGACAATACAACGCAAGCGATGTGGATGTGGCCGTGGCACTGCACACTGCCAAAGGGCTGGCTACTCTGTCGGATGCGGGCGAGGAACTGATAGGACAGACCTTTGTGCTGGTGAACGACATCACTTACACGACCGCCGAACAGGAAGCAATGAGTGCCAAAGTTGCTTTTGCCGTGATAGGGTCGGTATTCGATGCGTTCCTTGGGGGGAACTCCGGGCGACAAATGGCGGAAACGGTGGGCGAGATAGCCGACAGCTTCACGGGATTCAAGGTGAAGACGCACAGCTACCTCTATCAGCTGGAATGGAACGACTCGGTGGCGACGGTGTTCTACCAAAACTACTACACGGATGTACCCGATGCGGAAAAAATAGCGGCGTTTCTGGATAACGACTCGCTCTTCCGTGTGAAATATGTGGCGCACGAGTATGAGTACGACAAGAAAAGTACGCTGAAGGGACAATACGAGCGTTCGGAATTAGTGAAAACCATCTGCGCCCGCTCGATGGATAAAAACATTGTGGCACTCGCCAAACAATACGAGGACTTCAAGGTGAAGACGCCTATCTACTCGGTACTCTATACGGAGAAAGGAAAAGTGGAAGGTTATGCGGCGAAGATAGGACTGAAAGAGGGAATCTCGGAATCGAGTAAGTTTCAGGTGGTGCAGCGGGTGATAAATCCCGAAACGGGAAAGACTACCTATAAATATGTGGCCACCGTAAAACCGCAGAAGGGAAAAATTTGGGACAACCGATACAATGCGGTGAAGGAACAAGGAACCGGGTCGGAGCTGAGCTACACAACGCTCAAAAAAGTGAGCGGCGGCGAGATTTTGCCCGGCATGCTGCTCATAGAAGGAAAATACAGAAAAGTGACCGAATAGCATAGATTTGCACGGATAAAAAAAATGCTGTACCTTTGCAGCCAATTTTGGCGAGAGCATCCGACCAAAGAAAGACCAAACCAAAAGTAGATGTTGAAAAACAGCGTGCGCAATGAGTAAAAACTTAGTCATCGTAGAGTCTCCGCACAAGGCTGAGACCATAGGGAAATACCTCGGGAAAGACTACAAAGTGCTTTCCTCGCAAGGACATATCCGTGACATCGAACCACTCGGCAAAAACAGCATGGGTATCGATATAGAAAACGGATATAAACCGAACTATGTGGTGGACCCCAAAAAGAAACATCTGCTCGAAGCACTGAACACGGAAGTGAAAAAAGCCGACACGGTTTGGTTAGCAAGCGATGAGGACCGCGAGGGAGAAGCCATTGCATGGCACCTGAAGGAAGTGCTGAAATTAGACGGGAAAGATACGAAGCGCATCGTATTCAACGAGGTGACCAAAAACGCCATACTGAAAGCCATTGAGCAGCCGAGAGATATTGACTACAACCTGGTGAACGCACAACAGGCACGACGGGTGCTCGACCGAATAGTGGGTTACGAGCTGTCGCCGGTGCTATGGAAAAAGGTGACCGCCGGACTGAGTGCGGGGCGTGTGCAATCGGTGGCCGTGCGACTGATTGTGGAACGAGAACGGGAAATAGAGGAATTTAAGGCCGTGTCGCAATACCGTGTGACGGCAGAATTTGTGACCGAGAAAGGGGAGGTGCTGCGCACGGAACTGAACCATCGGTTTGCGACCAAAGAAGAGGCGTACCGATTCTTGGAACAATGCAAAGGGGCGGAATGCACGATAACGGACATTCAGAAAAAACCGAGCAAACGCTCGCCGGCACCTCCGTTTACGACCTCGCTGCTGCAACAAGAGGCGGGACGAAAATTGCATTTCCCCGTGTCGAAAACCATGCGATTGGCGCAATCGCTATACGAGGCCGGACACATTACCTATATGCGTACGGACTCGGTGAACCTGAGCACGCTGGCGCTGGCAACGGCTAAGACGGAGATACTCGATGAATACGGTGAGCAGTACTTGCACACACGCCAATATCACACGACAAGCAAAGGCGCGCAAGAGGCGCACGAGGCCATCCGCCCGACCTATATGGACCGCAAAATGGCCGGGGCGACAGAGGACGAGAAACGCCTCTACAAAATGATATGGGAGCGCACCATAGCAAGCCAAATGGCCGACGCAGAGATAGAGACAACCCGTGTGGAGATAAGCGTAGGAAGGGCTGAAT
Source organism: Bacteroidaceae bacterium (assembly GCA_963659655.1). Lineage (GTDB taxonomy): Bacteria > Bacteroidota > Bacteroidia > Bacteroidales > Paludibacteraceae > Colicola. Next base: position 2,493 of record CAVKVE010000055.1, read on the forward strand.
ATGTGTTCGTGGCGACGGGAAAAGTGGTGCTGTTCGACGGATTTATGCGGGCATACATACAGTCGAGCGATGAACCCGAAGAGAACGAATCGACACTGCCGCAACTGAAAAAGGGAGAGACGCTCAGCCGACAAGGTGTTGTGGCGCAACAAGTGTTCTCGCAGCCGCCCGCTCGCTACATAGAGCCGTCGTTGGTGAAGAAAATGGAGGAACTGGGCATTGGGCGTCCTTCGACCTACGCCACCATTATTGAAACGATACAGACCCGTAAATATGTGGAATACGGCGATGTGGAGGGCAAAGAGCGCACCTATACGCTGCTCACGCTGCAAGGCGAACAGATAGCAGAGGAAGAGAAAAAGGAAAAATACGGTGCAGACCGCCGGAAACTGCTGCCGACCGATTTGGGACGCATAACGACCGACTTCCTGGTGCAGCAATTCCCCGACATACTGAGCTACGACTTTACGGCTCACGAGGAGGAAAACTTCGACAAGATAGCCGAAGGAAAAGCCGACTGGGTGAAGACGGTGGATACCTTCTACAAGACCTTCCATCCGACGCTGCAGGCAATTCCTGCCGGGCGTATGGCCGGAAGAGAGCTTGGAAAAGACCCGAAAACAGGCGAACCCGTGCTTGCTAAAATAAGCAAAATGGGGCCATGCATTCAGATAGGCGCGAGCGACATGGAGGGGCAAAAGCCACGCTTCGCTTCACTCAAAAAGGGACAATCGATATTCTCCATTACATTAGAGGAGGCACTCAAACTATTCGAGACCTCGTTCCCCTACACGCTGGGCGAACTCGACGGCGAGGAAGTGGTGATAGGCGAAGGAAAATTCGGCCCCTACATACGCTATCAAGGGAAATTTGTAAGCATTCCCAAGGAGATTGACCCGCTGCACATCACCATAGAGCAGGCCGCCGCACTGATTGACAAAAAAGAACATCAGAACGACCCAATCCATGTATTCGGAGATATTCAGGTGCTCAACGGGCGATATGGTGCCTACATAAAAACGCCTAACGGCAACTATCGCATCCCTAAAGGGGTAGATCCTTCGGGACTGACAGCGGAAGAGTGCCAAAAAATAGTGGAAACGACGGAGCCTACAGGGCAACAAAAACGCACTTTCCGCCGAAAAAGCAGCAAATAATTTGCGTAATTGAAAAAAAGATAGTACCTTTGCAGCCGCTTTTGGCGAAAATGTCAATTAGGCGAAGGGAACGAGAAGTAGCGCAGTTGGTAGCGCACCACGTTCGGGACGTGGGGGTCGGGCGTTCGAGTCGCCTCTTCTCGACTAAAAAATGACATGATGGCGGGATAGCTCAGCTGGTTAGAGCGCATGATTCATAATCATGAGGTCCCCGGTTCAATCCCGGGTCCCGCTACAAAAGAAAAAAGACTGCTTAGACGGCGGTCTTTTGTTGTATGTGAGTGGGGTCGGTATTTATGATAATATGTTCCGTATTTTATATTTGCGGCAAAGTGCTTGCAAATAAGAAATAATTCCACTACCTTTGTGGCACTAAAAGACAAGATCATGAAACGCTTACTATCCATTGTTATGGGGGCCATCTGTGCCCTGAGTGCTCTCGGACAAGACATTATTGTGACCACCGATGCGACACGAATCAATGCACGCATTGTGGAAGTGACCGAAACAGAAATAGGCTATCGGCAGTATCCCGACGAGGAAGGACCGATATATACCACGCCAATAGACAAAGTGGTGGCCGTGCTATACGAGAACGGACAGGTGTTCGTATTCAACAACTCGCTGACCGACCCGAAACTGTACGCCAATGTGATTCGACAGCCGATCCTGCCGGGTATGATTACGAAAACGAAAGATGTGTACTACCTGAAAGAAGATACGCAGGTGACGCGCATGAGCGAACAGGCATACCTGAAGTTTATCGAGGATAACTGTCCGGAGGCATGGCAGAGCTATCTGAAAGGCGAGCATCAATATAAGATAGGATGGCGGTTCTTCGGTTCCGGCTTGGTGCTGGCAACGGTCGGTATACCTATCTGCTGCGTGGGACAGAAGATGATGAACAAAACGCAAACGGATGACCACGACTACTGGTACGGATATGGTATGCGGGCAGCCGGTATCATAATGGTAGCAGGCGGAGTGGCATGCGAGATCGTATCGATTCCCCTGCTGGCGGTAGGAAGCCACAAACAGAAAAAGTCGTTCGAGGTATACAACAAGTGCTATATTGATCAGCACACGCCCGTGCAGAACGAAGGGACATCGCAGGTGACGCTAAACCTGAACGCAAGCAGCAACGGGGTGGGACTGGCACTGAGGTTCTAAGCAGAAAAGGCACAAATAGAGGAGTGGAATAGGGGAAGAAAGGCCTATATAAGACAAATGAATCCCGCTTACAAGAGATTGTAAGCGGGATTTCTTTGTGCCTATTAGGGAAATGTTTTGCTCCGGTTAGGGATTTCTTTTGTACTTATAAGGAGTTGGTTCTGTTCCTATAAGGAGTTGGTTCGGGAGTGGTTCGGGAAAAACAGGGAATTAGGCTTGGGTGAGCTCGGCGCGGAGAGCGGATACCATATCGGCATACTCGGCGTCCGTGAGATAAACCTTGCCCGGATTCATCTGGAACGTGCCTCCATAGTCGGGGCCATCCACATACTTAGGCGCAAGATGGAAATGCAGGTGCGAAAGCTTATCGGAATACGCACCGTAGTTGATCTTGACCGGATTGAACAACTTCTGCATGGCACGAGTGACTTGCGCTACATCTGCCATGAACGCATTGCGCTCCTCGTCAGTCAGCTCGTTGAGGTCGTTGACATGGTGATCGTAGGCTACAAGGCAACGGCCGTGGTAGGTCTGCTCCTTGAAAAGAAAAGCACGAGAGACACGCAGGTGCGCAATCTCAATCATAAGGTCTTTCTGGGTCTGATTGTTCTGGCAATACAGACAGTCTTTGGGGTCGGAATACATTGCTGCTAATTATGAATTAAGAATTATGAATTACGAATTACGAATGGTGAATTACGAATTATGAATGGTGAATGCCTTCGGCAACGGCGGAACGGATGAGATCGACGGCTGCCGTGGGGTCTTCCTTCGGGAGTGCTTCGGGAATTATCGGTTTTCCGATGTGCATGTGGATGGGATGACGGGTGACAAATTTGGCATCGCGGCTCATCACCTCGTAGCAGCCTTCCAACGAAATAGGCACGATAGGCAACGACAAATCGAGCGCAATCTGCAAGGCGCCTCGCTTGAAGCGACCCAACTGCCCGTCCTTAGAGCGAGTACCCTCCGGGAAAATAACGGTGCAAACCCCGCCCGTGAGTTGCTTCTCGACCTCTGCCAAACTTTGGGCTGAGGCTTTGGCGTGGGTGCGGTCAACAAATATATGCCCCGCTGCCTTGCAAGCGATGCCGACAAACGGCACCTTGCGCAGCTCCGCCTTCATCAACCACTTGAAAATGACGGGCAACCAACCATAGATGACAAAGACATCGTACATAGATTGGTGGTTGGACACAAAGACATAGGACTGCCCCTGCCGGATGTTCTCTACGCCATCGATGGTGACGGGAATGAACATCAGGTAGCAGAACGAGCGCGCCCAAAACATTTGCACATGATGGACAAACTCGGAATTACGCCACGGACAGCAGATGACCGTGAAAACGGCGGTGAGAATAGTGAGCAGCAACAGCAACGGAACGGCGATGCAGCACTGATAGAGTCGATAGAAAAAGCGTAGCATGGTATTAGTTGTTGTATTTCATCATGAAACCACGATAGAGCGCACAGATACGGCGAATCTCATCCCATGTCTCTTCGGACAACTTGGTGCCGACAATCTCGACCACACGACCCGCCGCAATGGTGCCAATCTCGCCGCAACGGCGAATATCAAAACCATCGCTCAAAGCATGCAGGAAACCGCCCGCATAGAGGTCGCCCGCACCCGTAGAGTCGGTGCAACTGGTGGTAATCGCTCCAATATGGTAGCGCTTGCTGCCCTGCTGCACATACGAACCCCGCTTGCCGACCTTGACGACCGCAATATCGCACTGCTCGGCAATCTTGGCAACCGATTCTTCGGGGTTGAGATGGGTATAGGCAAAGGACTCGTCTTCGTTGGCAAAGACAATATCAACATACTGGCGAATGAGTTCTTTGAGGAAAAGGTGGTTCTCGTTGACCACATTGTAGCTGGCCAAATCGAGCGATACCATACAGCCCGACTCTTTGGCAAGGCGAATGGATTTCTCGATTAGCTCATGATTCTGCACCAAATAGCCCTCAATATGGAAAATATCGTAGCCGAGGAAAGCTTCCTTCTGGATGTCGTCTGCCTGCATCTCGGAGGCTGCGCCCAAATAGGTGGCAAAAGTGCGCTCACCATCGGGGGTGATGAGGACAATCGAACAGCCGGACATCTCCTTGTCGGAAGTAAGCAGAATGGGCTTGACATTATTCTTAATCATGTCCTCACGATAGAAATCGCCGACCTCGTCGTTACCGATCTTACCGATAAAAGCGGCCTTGCCTCCCAAAGCCGCTATGGTATTGATGGCATTGCTTGCACTACCGCCCGCTACCATTCGTTTTCGTACGGAAGCGAAACGCATCTGAATCTGCTCCGCCTGCTCCATAGAAATAAGGTTCATACTACCCTTGGGAAATCCAAGCTCGCGCAAATCATCTTCGGACACTTGGAGAAGCATATCGGTAAGTGCATTACCTAAGCCCAATACTTTTTTCATTGTAAAAGCGATTTTTGAGGAATGAAAAATGCTATTTGTTGAAATTTTCTGCAAAGGTAAGCATTTTTTTTGAGAAAAACTTTGGTATATCAAAAAAAAGCAGTAATTTTGCACCCGCTTTTGGGAAACACACTCTTGGCCCAAAAGTTGATTAGACTACTATTTATGCTTCCTTAGCTCAGTCGGTTAGAGCATCTGACTGTTAATCAGGGGGTCCTAGGTTCAAGTCCTAGAGGGAGCGCAGGTCGGCGGTACTATTGATAGCACCGCCGATTTGTATGTATAGAGGGGGTGAGGACAGAAAAACAATGGAAATGGGCGAGGCAGCCGGAAAAAAGAGAAAAAATACAGGCGAGAAAAATTTCGGCGGAAAAATGGAACACCCGAACGAGGACAGTGAGGAAAAGGGCTTTTTAGTATAAAAAATGCGTGGCTGTTTTATAATTCATTTTTTTGTTGTAACTTTGCACAATTTTAGGAGTAGGGGAGTTTTTAGTTTGGGACTCCCCCGACCCCCTCAAAGAGGGGAACAGAGAAATTAGTGTTGAAAGTGGAAGTAGTTGAGAGTTGAAAGTTGAGAGAAGTTGGGGAGTGGGGAGTTGAAAGTTATAACCGTTATAAGCAATATAGAAATTCATGGGATTTTTTTCTTTTACACAAGAAATTGCCATTGACTTGGGTACCGCCAATACGCTTATCATGTGCAATGATAAGATCATGGTGAATGAACCTTCGGTGGTGGCAATGACCGCCGATGGGAAATGCGTGGCAGTAGGCCGCAAAGCACAACAGATGATAGGACGCGGCGGCATGATGGTACGCACCATTCGCCCGCTGAAAGACGGCGTGATTGCCGACTTCCAAGCCTGCGAGATGATGATTCGCGGCATGATAGAAATGTTGCCCAAACAGGCACACCTGTTCACCCCGAGCATCCGTATGGTGGTGGGTATTCCTTCGGGCTGTACGGAAGTGGAAATGCGTGCCGTACGCGACAGCTCTGACCACGCCGGCGGACGCGATGTATATATGATATTTGAGCCTATGGCCGCTGCACTCGGTATCGGTATCGATGTGGAAAGCCCAGAAGGCTGCATGATAGTAGATATAGGTGGCGGTACGACTGAAATTGCCGTTATCTCGTTGGGCGGTATTGTCAGCAACAAGTCGATAAAGACCGCCGGCGACGACTTCAACCAAGACATCATCGAATATATGAGCCGTATGCACAACCTCAAAATCGATGAGCCGACGGCTGAGCGTATCAAGATACAGGTAGGTTCTGCCCTGCCGGAGCTGGAAGACGCACCGGAAGACTACATTGTGATCGGTCCGAACAAGGTGACCGCTCTGCCGATGTCGGTACCTGTAAGCTATCAGGAGATTTCGCACTGCCTCGAAAAGAGCATCTCGAAATTGGAAAGCGCTATTCTTGCCGCACTGGAATCGACGCCGCCTGAGCTATACGCCGACATCGTGAAAAACGGTATCTACCTGACCGGTGGCGGTGCGCTGCTGCACGGATTGGCAAAGCGTCTGTCGGACAAGATAACGATTCAATTCCACGTGCCCGATGAGCCGTTGCTGGCGGTGGCTCGTGGTACGGGTATTGCCCTGAAGAACGTGAAGAACTTCGGCTTCCTGATGAAGTAATGAAAACGGAGGCAAGGCATAATGCGTAACCTGCTTCGGTTCATACGACAACACAGCAACTTCCTTGTATTTTTGATACTGGAAGTTGTTGCTTTTTTCTTGGTGGCGAGGAACAATATGTATCCCCGCAGCCGAGTGCTTAGCACCTGCAATCGAGTGGTGGCGTGGAACTATCAAGTGGTGAGCGGGATTACGGGCTACTTCGGACTGAAAACACAGAACGAAGACCTTGCCGCCGAAAATGTGGCACTGCGCAACCGAGTGAACGAATTAGAAAACCTGACGGAAGGACTGCGAACAGACTCCGCCTATCGGTTTGCGCAATACGACATACGGTATATACCTGCCAAAGTGGTGCAATCGACCACGAGCGGACAGCATAACTACCTGACTATCAATCGTGGAAGACGCGACGGAATAGAACCGGGCATGGGCGTGAGAAACCACGAAGGCGTGGTGGGCATTGTGCGCACGGTGGGAAACCGATACTCGGTGGTGATGCCGGTGCTGCACACGGACGTGAACATCAGCTGCCGATTCCAAAAGAACGACTACATTGCCACGCTGCAATGGGACGGACACGACTACCGCTATGCGCAACTGAACGATGTGGCGACGCACCTCGTGGTGAACAAAGGCGACACAATAGTGACCGCCGGACTGAGCCCCATCTTCCCCGAAAATGTGCCCGTGGGCGTGGTGGAGGACTGCTCGGTAGGCAAAGGCGACTCGTACTACACGATACGGGTGCGGCTATTCACGAACTTCCGACGCATAAAATATGTGGAGGTGATAGACAATCAAGACCACCACGAAATGAACGAACTGACCGATGGATTGGAATAGACAAATAGTGCGATTTGTGGTGCTGCTACTGCTGCAGGTGCTGCTGATAAACAATCTGCAGTTCCTCGGTGTGTGTCATCCGTACATCTATCTGCTCGGGCTGCTCGCTCTGCCGCTGGTGCTGCCACGATGGGCAGATATGCTGATAGGCGTCGGGGTGGGGCTGCTGATGGATGTATTCTGCAACTCGCTCGGCGTACATACGGCGGCGTGCGTGATGGTGATGTATCTGCGGCCGTACTTGGTGAACCGATATGTGACCGACATGGACCGATTCAACAAAGAGGTGAGCATCGGAAGCATAGGCATGCTGAACTATGTGCTATACACCTCGTTCCTGATACTGGTGCACCACACGATGGTATTCTACCTGACGGCATGGAGCGTGCAACACTTCTGGTTCACGCTGCTGGAAGTGGTGGTAAGCTCGGTGGTGACTTTTGTGCTGATAATGTGCTACGCGCTGATAAGCGAGAAGCGATAACGGCAGCGGTTTTTCTGAATACAACGGATTTAATTTCTCGGGACAGACTATGCTCAATGACCCTTACTACAAACGGCGTTTGGTGATAGGCGGTATCGCCATCGGGGTGGTTGCGCTGTATATAATCCGACTCTTTTCGCTGCAAGTGATCAGCTCAAGCGCATCGGAAGAGGCGGACAAAAATGCGCTGCTCCGACAGACGGTGTATCCGTCGCGGGGGTTGATATACGACCGAAACGGGAAACTGCTGGTGTATAATCAGCCCATCTACGAGGTGACAATCGTGCAACGAGAGATGCGGCAGGGATTCGACACGCTGGCGTTCTGCCGTGCGCTGAAAATAGATCGCACGGAGTTTGAAAACCGCATGGCGGAGATATGCGACCGCAAGAAGAATCGTGGCTACTCGAGCTATACGCCGCAGGTATTCATGAATCAGCTGCAGAAAGAGGATGTGGCGACGCTGCAGGAGATGCAGTTTATGTTCGCCGGGGTGGATATACGCAAACGAACGCTGCGGGACTATGCCTACCACTCGGCAGCGCAAGTGCTGGGCAGCGTGGGCGAAGTGAGCCAAAAAGATATAGACAGCGACGACTACTATCAGCGGGGCGACTATGCGGGGCGCGACGGAATAGAGCTGACCTACGAGAAAGAACTGCGGGGCGAGAAAGGCGTGGAGATACTGATGCGGGACTCGCGAGGGCGCATACAGGGCAGCTACCACAACGGAGAGGAAGACCGCACCGCCGTGGCGGGAAAAGATATGACGCTGACGATAGATATTGACCTGCAAAATCTGGCGGAGGAACTGCTGCAGGGAAAAACGGGCAGCGTGGTGGCCATAGAGCCGAAAACCGGCGAGATACTGGCGCTCGCCTCGAATCCGACCTGGGACCCTGCCCTGCTGGTGGGCAAGGCACGCTCGGAGAACTACAACCGGCTGGTACAAGACCCACATAAACCGCTGCTGAACCGTGCCACGCAGGCTACCTATCCGCCCGGCTCGACCTTTAAGACCGTGCAGGCATTGGTGGGACTGCAGACCGGGGCGATAACCGCCAACACGCTCTACCCCTGCAACGGACCGCAATCGCAACCGATAAAATGTACGCACCACCACGGTAGCCCCGTGGCACTGGTGAAAGCCATTGAGCAGAGCTGCAACCCCTATTTCTGGTGTGTGTACAGGGACATCCTACAGCGCAACGACTACGGCAAGAACAACGAGAACTTCCGAGCTGCCTACGACGACTGGCGCAACCGCGTGATGGAGTTTGGATTCGGGCAGGAGTTTGCGGATGCAGACATAGGCTATCAGTCGAAGGGAAGCATTCCGAGTCTGCGGTATTTTGACCGTGTATACGGCAAGACCGGATGGAAAGCGATAACGATTCGATCGCTGAGCATCGGGCAGGGCGAGATAGTGGTGACACCGCTGCAGCTCGCCAATCAGGCCGCCACGATAGCCAACGAGGGCTACTATATATCGCCGCACCTGAACCGAAACGACTCGATGTTGCTGCACCGCCATGAGCTGCATATCGACTCGGCGTACTTCAAGACCGTGAAGGAAGGTATGCACCATGTGATGGTGTACGGAACGGGACGGCACTACCCGATAGAGGGCGTAGAGACCGCCGGAAAGACCGGTACAGCGCAGAACCCGCACGGAAAAGACCATGCCATATTTATAGGTTTTGCGCCGGTGGAAAATCCGCAGATAGCGGTGGCGGTGGTGGTGGAGAACGCCGGATTTGGTGCAACATGGGCTGCCCCGATAGCGAGCATGGTGATAGAACAATACCTGAACGGCGAAGTGAAACGAAAAGACCTGCGCAACCGCATTGCCTCGGCGGTGCTGACAAAATGAGAAGCGAGAGAAACAATAGCATCATACGAAACTTGGACTGGTGGACCATCGGGCTCGCCTATCTCATTGTGCTTTTCGGGTGGATGAACATATACGGGGCGAACTTCAACTTTGAGCAAACAAGTATGTTCAGCCTGTCGAATCGGGCGGGGAAACAGTTCCTCTGGATTGTTATAACGACCGTGGTCGGCATAGGGCTGCTGTTTGTGAAAAGCGATGTGTATGATGTGCTGGCGTATATTCTCTATGCGGTGATGATAGCGGTGCTGCTGGTGACGCCGCTGATATCGAACGACACGAAGGGGTCGCTATCGTGGATAGATCTCGGACACGGTATCAAACTGCAGCCGGCGGAGTTTGCGAAATTTATCACGGCATTAGCGGTGGCGAAATGCATGGGGCGGTACGGATACAAGGTGCGGGACTGGCGCGACCTGGTGATACCGATGGCGCTGATAGCCGTGCCGGCACTGATCATCATGGTGCCGCAAAAAGAAACGGGGTCGGCACTGGTGTTCTCGGCTTTTCTGCTGGTGTTCTACCGAGAAGGCATGAGCGGCTATGTGCTGGCGGTGCTGCTGGCGATAGCGACGCTGTCGATACTGTGCATACGGTTTGGCGCAGTGCCGCTGCCGTTGGGTACGGGCAGCGTGGGTATGCTGGTGTGTCTGCTGCTGTTGATAGCAGTGGTGCTGTTCTTTATCTACAAAGAAAACAGGCGGTGGAAAGAGCTGTTGATACTATGCAGCGTGGTGGTAGGCGTATTCGGTATGGCGCTGCTGGCGAGTATATGGGTGCGGGTGCCGTTCTGCTATGTGGCGGTGGCGCTGCTGGCGGGGCTGACAGTGTATTCCGCCGTGGTGGCGTGGTACTTGCGGCACAAGAAACTATTCTGGGTGGCGGCGTTTGCGCTGGTGGGATTGGTGACAACCTTAGGCTGCGACTTTGTGTTCGCACGAGTGCTGCAGCCGCACCAACGGGTGCGTATCGAGGTGCTGCTGGGGCTGAAAGATGACCCGAAAGGGGCGGGATATAATGTGAATCAGGCGCGTATCGCCATCGGATCGGGCGGCGTGACCGGCAAGGGATTTCTGCAAGGCACGCAGACCAAGCTGCAATTTGTGCCGGAGCAAAGCACGGACTTTATCTTCTGCACGGTGGGCGAAGAGTGGGGATTTATCGGCTCGGCAGGGCTGCTGCTGGTCTATCTGGCATTTATCTTGCGGTTAGTATTCATCGCAGAGCGGCAACGCGACACCTTCAGCCGTGTGTATGCCTACAGCGTGGCGTCGATATTTCTGTTCCACCTGACCATAAACATAGGCATGGTGCTGGGGCTGCTGCCCGTGATAGGTATCCCCCTGCCGTTCTTCAGCTACGGAGGTAGCTCACTGCTCGGATTTACGATCATGCTCGCCATCCTGCTGCGCATGGATGTGGATCGGCTCGGGAAACAGTATTAGGGGGTGGCACATAAATTTCCGGAAACAAAAATAACCAAATAGGGGACAAATATGCTCCGTCAGCGCCGTTATTAAGTTTCTCCATTAAAGCCATTA
>CAVKVE010000056.1:0-13612 GCA_963659655.1 Bacteroidaceae bacterium
GAATACTCCTCTTCTAATAGTAATGACGCCGGTGCGCAATGAGGCGTGGGTGTTGCGTGCCTTTCTGCAAGCAACATCGCTATGGGCGGACTATATCATTATTGCTGACCAGATGTCTACCGATGGCAGTCGAGAAATCTATCAACAGTATGAGAAAGTGATTGTGATAGACAACACGAACCCGAATTTCAACGAAGCAGAGCGGCAGACCATGCTGGTGACTAAGGCAAGAGAGGTGGCTGCCGGGCGTGACACGATTCTATTCGGGTTGGATGCTGATGAGATACTGCAAGCAGACTGGCAGAACACGCCTGACGGACAACATATATTGCATTCTGTGCCGAGAGATGTGTTCTGGTTTCGGTGGGCGCAACTGGCTCCGGACAAAATACACTATGGTGACTCGGGATTCTATCCGTGGGTATTCCACGATGACGGCATAGAACCACACGGAAACTATGTGCGCAATATGCATAGTATGCGTATTCCCTATCCGATAGAAGAAAAGCAGATGTATTATGTACTTGATTTCAGGGTGCTGCACTGCGGAGCATTAGACCCGGAACGCACTGCTGCCAAGAGCCGATTCTATCAGTTTGTCGATTGGGAACTGAACCAACGGAATCCGATCACCCTGTCGCGCTCGTACGCTTCTCACTCTAAGCGTGCGCAACACTATGATACGCAATTTACGCTCACGGATCAGATGATTGCTTTCCCATTTGACTTCTGGAAACAGATCGAATTAGGTGCAAAGCATAGTTGGTTCGATGATTATATAGCGGAGCGAATATCGAAGTACCCCATTGAGGCTCTGCGAAAATTGGATATTTGGGACAATGAGTTCTTGCAGTACTATCACCTGAAAGACCCGCGTCGGTGGGTGGATACATACATACATACATACATACATACAACGCAACCTATCCACAAAACACTCTTTATCCGCTGTGTGGATAAGGTGCTGCGAAAAGTATATAAGTGATTGTGCTTAGAAACAGATACATCTTGTTTGATAACTTGTTTACAGAATGACTACTACACCTCTTGTTGCCATAAAATGCATGGTATATAACCATGAGCCGTATCTACGGGAATGTCTCGATGGCTTTGTGATGCAACAGACGGATTTTCCGTTTGTCGCCATTGTACATGATGATGCCTCGACGGACAAATCCGCCGATATTATTCGGGAATATGCTGCGAAGTACCCCGACATAATACGCCCGTATTACGAAACGGAAAATCAGTACTCACGAGGGACACTCTCGAAGGTGATGAACGAGGCAGTGGATGCCATAGGTGCAAAGTATATAGCACTCTGCGAGGGCGACGACTACTGGACCGACCCAAAGAAACTGCAAAAGCAAGTGGATATATTAGAAAAAGATGAGTCGCTGATGGCTGTGGTGACGGATACGGCTATTGTGGATGCACAAAGCCGAGTGCTCTGCGCCAAGCGTGGCGGAGTTGTTAAAAATAATAAGAGGGGGGGGGTATAATCTATATGATTTTTTCGGAACTCCGCAGCACGCGTATCCAACTGCAACCGTTGTCTATCGAAACACCCACCAAGAAGAGATACGCCGCATGATAGCCCATACCGCCAATCCGTATTTAGGGGATTGGACCCTATGGATAATCCTGCATACCTTTGGCGATTTCTACTACATAGATGAAGTGACCTCGGCGTATCGAATCAATCCGACCTCGATTACGCATACCTGCAATCGAGTAGGGCGAGCCAAAGCGAATCGCACAATATGTCGCGCCGTGGCGGATATATTGCCTCCACAATATGCAGACATCAGTCGAATGCTGCGTAAAACAAACTGGGTATGGGTAAGTTTGGTATTAGCCTACAAGGCAGAACACAAATACTTGCAGATGGTGGGGGCTATGTGTGTGGCATTGGTGGCTTGTCCGAAACAACTATTCGAACTATTCTATAACTCGCTACATAGCAAACTGACCCATCAACCGAAACGGCCGTATTGAGAGAGTGCTGAAAAAGGGGATCTAATAGGTAGGCGTAAAGGGAACGGCGTTTGCATATTCACAAGAAAATAGGTATCTTTGCAGCGAATTAGCAGCTGTATTTATACGGGGATATACCATATTCCCCATTGGAATACTAACAGAAAATCAATGAAAGTAGCATATCTATTGGGTTCACTTAATCGTGGGGGAACGGAAACACTCTTGCTGGATGTGTTTCGAAGTGCTTCTTCTGCGACTTTTCCGTTTATCGGTATCCACCGAAATGGAGGTGCTCTGCAAGCCGATTTCGATGCTACGACACCTGCGCTCTATGGCTGCAAGCCGAAAGCCTTTCGTTGGGTGGCGTATTTGCGTAGCCTTCGCCGATTACTGCTATCGGAAGAGGTGACGATTGTGCATGCACAGCAGTCGTTGGACACCGTATATGCCTATCTCGCCACAAGAGGAACCGGCATACGAGTGGTGCAGACTTTTCATGGGTTTGACTATGACTGCTCACAGCTGCAGCATTGGCTAATCGGGTTGAGTATGCGTTGTGCGGATGCCGTGTGCTTTGTCAGTGATTTTCAGCGACAACATTATCTAAGGCACTATTCGGCTCTGCATACGACAAAAACGCATGTGATATACAATGGGGTCGATTTTTCGAGATTAGACACCACCGAAATACCCAACCCGCCACTGCCAACAAAAAACGACCCCGCTTCGCGGGGGATGAAATTGGGCATGGTGGGGAATTTTGTGAGCGTCCGCTCACAAAATTCCCTTGTACAATTTCTGCTCCGCCTGCATGAGAAACAGGTGCCATACGATTTCTATTTTGTAGGGAAACGCAATGAGGCGGAAGCATGGCGCTATGATGACTGTGTGCGGTTCTGCGAGCAGAACGAGTTGCATGAGGTGCATTTCTTGGGCAGTCGTGGTGATGTGCCACAGATATTGCACCAATTAGATGCATTTATCTATGCAACCGACCACGATACCTTCGGTATTGCTGTGGTGGAGGCTATGGCAGCCGGTGTGCCCACATTGGTGAATGACTACGGCGTGATGAAAGAAATAACCCACCAAGGCGAGTGGGCCACACACTACAAAACCGGCGATACGGAAGACTTGTTGGCGCATTTCCTTTCATTCTGCGAAAATCAGACAACAGCGAAGGAGCAAGCACGCAAGACGGCTGTGACGATTCGTGAAAAATACAGCATCGCAGCGCACCTGAAACAATTGAACGCTCTCTATTTATCTCTGTAACCTATGCGTTTTCAACTACCGGCAGTACGACCACTGGATTATATTCCCAATACCATTACCAACAAAGCTATGTTGGCATACGGCGTTGCTATGCTTGCTTGTAGCGTGCTGTATATGCAATACATACTGACTTGGTACTGGTGGCTGTTCGGTATTGCAGAGGTGTGTGGGTTCTTCTATTTTGCCAACCTGTATTCGAAGCAATGGGGGCATATCTCTGCACAGACATTTGCCAAACGACTATTTTGGACAGCCTTTGGCATTCGTGTGGTCTATGTGCTGTTTTCCTATTGGTTCTACCTATTCATGACCGGAACACCCTTTGAGTTCGGGGCAGCCGATGTAGGATTCTACAACGAGATGGGACGATATGGAGCCAGTCTGTTGCGAGAAGGGAAGTGGAACCTAATTCCGGCGATGCAGAAATATGCGAGTATGGCTTTCTCGGATATGGGATATCCACTGTATCTGGCGATAGTGTATTTCTTGACGGGAGATAGCATCCTGCTGACGCGTATCTTAAAAGCGGTGTGGAGTGCATGGACCGTGCTGCTAATATACAAATTGGCAGCGCGTAACTTCGGAGAGGGAATAGGGCGTATGGCTGCCGTGCTGTGTATGCTGATGCCGAACCTAATATTCTATTGCGGCTTGCACCTGAAAGAAACAGAGATGGTGTTCTTGGCTACGCTATTTGCCGAACGAGCAGACTATCTGCTGCGAAAAGGAAAATTGATCGTATGGCAAGTGGCGGCAGTAATGCTCATTGCTGCCTATCTTTTTATGATACGAACGGCATTGGCTGCCGTATTGGTGTTGGCGTTCTTTGTCACACTATTGCTCAGCAGTTCGCGTGTTGTAGGATGGGGGAAACGAATACTGCTGCTATTGGTGGCTGCTCTCTTTGCCGGGGTGCTGCTACTGAATAACACCTCTATCAGCAGCGATGTACAAGAGATGGTGTCGGTAGGTGCATCGGAACAGAAAGGGAACATGGCATGGCGAGCAGAACGAGAAGGAGCCACCGGACAAAACCAAAAATTCGCTAAGTATGCTGGGGCTGCGGTATTTGCACCGATGATATTTACTATTCCTTTTCCAACCATGACGGAGACACCCGGGCAAGAGAATCAAAAGATGATACACGGAGGAAACTATGTGAAGAATATTACCTCGTTCTTTACCATATTGGCGATGTTTATTCTCTTATTGAGCGGGGATTGGCGGAAATATGTGTTGCCGATAGCGATTATTTGCGGATACCTAATTGTCTTGGTGTTCTCAAACTTTGCGCAGTCGGAGCGATTCCACTTGCCGACCATACCTTTTGCAATGATGTTTGCCGCATACGCCATCTCATATATGCGTAGCCTCAAATACAAACGATGGTATAACTATTGGTGCATCGTGATGGTAATAGCCGCCATTGCATGGAACTGGTTCAAATTGGCGGGACGAGGAATGCTATAGGCAATTGCAACGCAATCACCCCACTAACTAACCAACGGCGAAGCCCATAAACACAAAGTTACCAACACGCAGTCACCAACGCTCGCGTAAGCGAGCTACAAACGCGAAGCAAGGCAACGGCATACTTTTTGTTACAAGAATTGTATCTATACTGACAAAAAATGTAGAATTCTACAATTCTTGATAATAGGAATAGAATATGAACATCTACCCAAGAGAGAAATATGTACAGCAACTCTTGTCGCTGCGGCGGAATGGATTAGTAAAGATAGTTACCGGTCTTCGGCGTGTAGGTAAGTCCTATCTACTATTCTCTCTATTCCGTCAACGCCTGCTGCAAGAAGGTGTACCCGAAGACCATATTATCGGCATACCTTTGGACTCGTTCGCCAACAAGCACCTGCGCAAGGCGGATACGCTCTTTCGATTTGTGCAAGACAAGATTCAGTCTGCTACTGAGCACTATTATATCCTAATCGATGAGGTACAAATGCTTGAAGACTTTGTGGATGTGCTGAACGGCTTTCTGCATATACCAAATGTAGATGTGTATGTTACGGGGAGCAATGCACGTTTTCTGTCATCGGATGTGGTTACGGAGTTCCGTGGGCGTGGCGCACAAGTGCACCTTTATCCGCTTAGTTTCAATGAAATACACGAAGTCTCGAACACCGATGTGCTGACATTATGGCGGGACTATATGTACTATGGTGGCTTACCGATGGTGGTATTGGCGGATAGCGCCCAACGAAAAGCGGAGATACTGCAAAACCTGCTGAAAGAGACTTACTTGAGCGACATCATCAGTCGCAATCAAGTGAAGAACGATAGCGATTTAGAGGAATTGTTGGTGCTTTTGGCCTCGAACATTGGCGCATTGACCAACCCGAACAAATTGGCGAATACATTCAAGAGCGAGAAGAAATCGGATATATCGCACAATACGGTCAAGTTGTATATCGACTATTTTATCGATGCATTCCTTATTTCCCGTGCTACACGCTACGACATCAAGGGGCGCAAGTATATCGACTCTCCGTACAAATACTACTTTTCCGACATGGGGCTGCGCAATGCCCTATTAGGCTTTCGGCAAGTTGAACCACCGCACGCAATGGAGAATATACTCTACAACCACTTGCGGGAACAGGGCTATTTGGTCGATGTCGGAAATGTATCTGTGGTGGGCAAAAGTGCGGAAGGGAAATCGCAGCGTACTATCTACGAGGTGGACTTTGTCTGTAACATGGGTAATGAGCGTGTATATATCCAGTCGGCTTATACACTGGCGAACGAAGAGAAATGGCAGCAGGAGCAACGCTCGTTGTTGCAAGTGGATGACTCGTTCCGTAAGATGATACTGACGACGGACAATATCCCCGCCCACGCATTAGACAATGGTATTCAAGTAATGAACATCTACGAATACCTACTACAATAAACACAAAGTCATTAACACGCAGTCACCAACGCTCGCGTAAGCGAGCTACAAACGCGAAGCAAAGAATATGAAAACAGCATTGATAACAGGAGTGACAGGACAAGATGGTTCCTATCTCAGTGAGTTTCTTTTGGAGAAAGGATATGATGTTCATGGTATCATACGCCGCAGTTCGGTCGATTACCGAGAGCGAATTGCTCATCTCGAAGGGAAACCGCATTTCCACCTCCACTACGGCGATATGTCCGATTCGATGGGTTTGATACAAGTGGTAAGCAAGGTGCGTCCCGATGAGATATACAACCTTGCTGCGCAATCGCATGTGCAGGTCAGTTTTGACTCGCCCGAATACACGGCAAACATAGATGCAACGGGTGTGCTGCGTATACTGGAGGCAGTGCGTGCATGTGGGCTGACCAAAACTTGCCGTATCTACCAAGCATCGACCTCCGAACTCTACGGAAAGGTGGAGCAGGTGCCGCAGAACGAGAATACCCCCTTTCATCCCTATTCGCCCTACGCTGTGGCAAAACTCTATGGTTACTGGATGGTGCGGGAGTATCGTGAGGCATACCATATGTTCTGCTGCTCGGGTATTCTGTTTAATCACGAGTCAGAACGGCGTGGGGAGACTTTTGTTACGCGAAAGATTACGCTTGCAGTAGCTCGTATTGCGCAAGGAAAACAGGATTGCCTCTATCTGGGCAACTTGTCCTCTCTTCGCGATTGGGGCTATGCAAAGGATTATGTAGAGTGTATGTGGCTGATTCTGCAGCACGATACACCCGAAGACTTTGTTATTGCAACGGGCGTACAACACTCGGTGCGTGAGTTCTGCGACTTGGCATTCCGTGAGGTGGGTATCACACTGCGTTTTGAGGGCGAAGGGATGGATGAGAAAGGCATCTGTGTTGCAGGTCCTGAACAATTGATAGGCAAGACCCTAGTGGCCGTGTCGAAAGACTTCTATCGCCCAACCGATGTGGTGAACCTCTGGGGCGACCCGACCAAAGCAAAAGCCGAATTGGGATGGAATCCGAGCAAGACCTCGTTCGAGGAGTTGGTCCGCCTAATGGTACGCTCCGATATGCAGAAGGTAGCAGCTGACAATGCATCGGAGCAAGCCCGAATCAACCTTGCCGAATACCTCGAAAAGGGTATTGTGAAATAGGAACAGACCCAATCGCAACCGAATGAAGTTAACAAATTTTGTAACAAGTATAGGGCCTGTTATCTCACGCCGAGGGAAAGCCTATTGGGAGGAAGGGCGTGTGAAGGTAGAGGCTGCGGAGGCAGATTTCTATCGTGCCATTGTGCATGGAACATCGGATTATACCACGGCAGTAGAGCTCAAAGGCGATGAGATAGTCCGTACCTCCTGCAACTGCCCATACGGCAGGAACTGTAAGCATGTGGCAGCTTTGCTCTACGAAATTCGCGAGCGTCGAAAGAGTGCTGACAAGAAAGTCGCTGTGCCTGCCTGCCCGGAAAAGAAGATTGTGTTTTTCAATACCGAGATGACAGAGAAAGAGTTGTTCTATCTCTGTTATGAGGCATTCTCAGATAATAGAGCTACCTACATAGATGGTGTGGTACCATTCAACGAGTGGAGGTTCAACCGTAACGAACAGAAGGACTACGCAAAGCACTTGCTAAGAACAGGATGGCTTGAGGTGGTATATGCCTATTCTTATTACGATACCGGGGTTTGTTGCCCTCCCGAAAAAGTGGTCTATGTATTGCGGGAGTTGCTGGTCAATCATCCCGATTGGTTGCAATACTTCCAAAAGAGTTGGGCTGATAATGCGCATCTGTCGTTCTATGTCATTGGGCTTTTAGATGTGCTACTCGGTAAGAAAGACAAAGCAGAAAGTCCTTTCCTGAAAGACAGTAATTGGCAGAGCGACTTATCGTGGGTGGTGGCAGCTTTAGAACCGCTGTTTGATACCGAAGATTCGATTCTGCTGTATGACCTACTACCGGTTTCTCTCTTCTATACGATACTGAATTTGCAGATACACACTGCAGCAGAAGAAGAGAACACGGTTGCCCTTGCGCATATCGGGCAGGTACTCTCTACTCTTGGTTCTGACTCTGCACCGCAATGGTGGAACACATACCTGCGATTTCGTTTCTCTTTCTTCCTTGCTACGGGAACGGATGTCCTTCCTGTGGATAAGAGTTCGTTGCCTAAGGAATTGCCCGATAGTTATTACGAGACGGAAGCCATCAAACGACTATATGAAAACAAGTTGGACGAGGCAATATTGCTATTCCAACAAGGTATTAAAGTGGCGAATACGATGTCGGGTACAAGGCTGTTGATACCAATAGACGAATTGTCCTGCTTTTGCTATATTGTCGCTCTCGGGCGTCGGCGCACTGAGGCGGATGTAGAACTACTGCGTAAGATACTCAAGAAGCGCACAGACGACAATACACATCACTTGCGCCCCATCATCGCATTGGCGAATTTCTTTCAATCCACAACACAAGAGAAAGACATCAATTGCCTGTTTGACACGCTGCAATACGCAGGTGTCGCCCCTATAGCACGCTCCATAGCCGTAGTGATTCTCTGTTTTTTCGGCAAAAAAGAATCTTATAAGGGGCAACTCCCAATCACGCATACGGCTCTGTTGCTAGGTGAACTATCGGCATACGACCATACGGTGCAATCTACATGGCCCTATCCGTCGGCATTGCAGCAAGTGCCTGTTTATGAACCATGGGAATTAGAATTGAAGGAAATACTGTGTAATGCACAGGCTGCAGGAAGCGACAAGGTAGAGAATAAAACAGAGCGAACGCCTGCCGATACACGACTGATATACTGCTACGATGGCTATTCGCCTATGGTAGAGGTACGCGAACAACCTCGCTTGAAAAACGGCGAATGGGGTAAGGGTAAGAAGGTAAGTGCTGTTCGCTACTCCGATCGCAATATGCCTACAGATGATGTGGATAAGGCAATCTATAAAGAATGGCGTAAAACACGCCGCTCCTACTACTCGCAGCCTTTCCCGATGGTGTTCTCTATCCTGCCTGCCGTCAAAGGGACGGATAGATTGTATCTGGACGATGGAATAACTTTTGCTCCTATCTCAGTATGCGAAGAACAGCCTTTCCTTTTCACCCGTCGTGAGGGAGATAATATCATATTCTCGAGCAATATATCGAGAGAGATGGACTCGTATGACAATATATGGGTGGACAAAACAGACCCTAAAAAATGGATATACTATACGCTGCCCAAAGAGAAACACGCCATTTTTGAGCGTATTCTGCGATTGGGTGTTGTGCCAGCCAAAGCCGAACCGATATTGCAAAAACTCTTCGGCGTGCTGCAAGGACAGATAGAGGTGCACTCCGATGTAGAGGGGGCAGAGGCTATCAAGCAGGTAGAGGGGCAGACGCAACCTACACTTCGTATTACGCCCGACGGCGATATGTATACTGTCGAACTGTGTCTTTATCCGTTGGTAGGCAGTACACAGAGTGTATTCCCTGCTACAGGTGTAGAACACTACTATGACCGACAAGAGGGCAAGCGCATAGAAGTGGTACGTCAGTTGACGGGCGAACGCCGTGTGCTCAAACAAGTGAATACTTTCCTCTCCGAACAGTTAGGGTGGGGCGCATTCAGTGCTTCTGCTCCCGAGCGGGATATCAACATGGTGCAGTTGCTTCAACTGCTGAAAGTTGCTCCAGAGCAGGCTACGCTCTTCCATATCGAATGGCGCAAAGGAGAGAAAATAACCGTATGCAAAGCCGATGCGTCATCGTGGAATATTTCGGCACACAAGAAGGGGGGCTGGTTCGATATAGAGGGTGAGATACCGCTATCGGATGGGCATATACTGACTATGGCGCAACTGCTCGCCATGCTGCGTGAGAGCGATGGTAACTATATCCGTCTATCGGATACGGATTTTGTGGCTATCAGCGCTGCGCTGCGCCGTCAGTTAGAGCGCATAGAAGCTGTAGCGCAAACACATGGTGGCAATGTGCAGATACCCGAATTGGCGATGACTGTCTTGGGCGGTTCGCTGCAAGGCGAAATGGAAATTGATGAGCCGGATTCTCTGCTCAAACTGCGGGAGCATATTCGGGAGAGCGAACAACTGCAGTTTGCAGTGCCAGACAACCTTAATGCCACGCTGCGCGACTATCAAGTAGACGGTTTCTGCTGGATGATGCGCCTCCACCACTGGGGTGCAGGGGCTTGTTTGGCGGACGATATGGGTTTAGGAAAGACCATACAGACTATAGCTGTGTTGCTCGTACATGCCCAAGAGGGCGTGCAGATGGTAGTGGCACCGGCATCGGTGGTAGGCAACTGGCAGCGAGAAATTGCTCACTTTGCACCATCGCTCAATACGGTGGTACTCAACGATATAGCTGCAGACGACCGCAAACAGACACTTGACCAACTCCGTGCAGGCGATGTGCTTGTGCTGACCTACGGATTGCTCGTTTCGGAGCGGGAGAACCTGACATCGCGCGAATGGACAACAGTTTGTCTCGATGAGGCACATACGATAAAGAACCGCGACACGAAGTCATCGGCAGCATCTATGCAACTACAGGCGAAGAATCGCATTATCCTAACGGGCACACCTATCCAAAATCACCTTGGAGAACTCTGGAATCTCATGCAGTTTATCAATCCTGGGCTGCTGGGATCGTACGACCACTTCACCGAGTATTTTGTGAATCCCATTGCGGCGGGTATGGATGAACCTAAGCAGCAACTCAAACGCCTAATAGCACCCTTTACGCTGCGCCGTACCAAACAGGAAGTGGCGCGTGAGTTGCCCGATAAAATGGAGATTCAAGTACCTGTCGTACTCTCGGAGGATGAGATGGCAGTCTATGAGGTGCTGCGCCGAGAAGCAAAAGCGCAACTCGAGACAGACGCTTCTGTGAGTATGAACGCACTCTCGATGATTACACGCCTGCGGGAGGCGGCTTGCTCTATCGCCCTTGTAGAGAATAATTGGACGGGCGAGAGCAGCAAACTGGACGCTATGCTCGACAAACTCCAATCGATGTTGCAGCAAGAGAACCGTGTACTGATATTCAGCCAGTTTACCTCGTTCCTCAAAATGGCAAAGCAGGCTATCGAGCAGGCAGGCATAACGGATATGCTCTACCTGGACGGCAGTACACCTATCAAAGAACGGCAGCGTATGGTAGAATCCTTCCAAGCCGGACAGGGGCAGGTATTCCTCATCTCGCTCAAGGCAGGTGGCTTGGGGCTGAACCTCACGGGAGCGAACTATGTTATTCACCTCGACCCATGGTGGAATCCCGCCATTGAGCAGCAGGCTACAGACCGTGCTTACCGTATTGGGCAGAAGCAGAAAGTGACGGTCTATCACCTCATAGCAGAGCATACTATCGAAGAGAAAATTCTCCGCCTACACCAGACCAAACAATCGTTGGCAGATTCTCTGCTCGACGGCACGAACCTCTCGCATCGCCTGACGGCGCAAGACCTCTTGGCACTCTTGTCCTAAGCTGTCTATACAAATGGGTATTGTAGATGATATTGTAAGCCAAGCACTCTAAATGTAAAAGTAAAAAATCTAAGTTCACATTAGAAGTGCAAGAAATGCTTTGAAAAAGATAGATAATTATTCCTGTGATTTTATCACAATTCAAATATTTACTATAAGATGAGAACATTTTGGCTACTATTTTATTACGCTTTTGCACGCCACCTGCCCAAATCAACCATGCCTGTGTTGGGGCGTGTGGCATACAGGCTACGCTATCGGTGTGCGAAACACCTGTTTGCTGCGTGTGGCAAAGAGGTAAATGTTGAGCAAGGGGCATACTTTGGCAATGGAAAGAATATCCGAGTAGGAAATAGGGTGGGAATAGGCAAAGATTTCTGCACGCACAATCGCCCCTTGCTGATTCAAGATAGCTTGATGATGGGTGAGAATGTCCTTTTTCTGGGGGGGGCACACTCCTTCGCTGACCCTAACGTGCCAATTGGCTCGATACCGGAGACAGAAGAGGAGCGCCAAACGCCTTTGGAAATATGCGGAGATGTCTGGATCGGGGCGCGTGCTATTGTATTGCCCGGATGCAAACGAATAGGTGCACATAGCATAATCGGTGCAGGCGCAGTGGTTACACATGATGTACCGGATTATGCCATCGTTGCCGGTAATCCTGCACGGGTGATACGAATGCGGAAGTAGATAAAAATAGATGAATATCGGTCGGTGGGATCAACCACTTACATTTCTTGGAAAAAAGAACTAAAAAAGGCTCTATAAGGGTCTTACAAGAACATATAATGGTAGGTTAATGGTAGGGCGATACGTCCGAGATGAGTCGCTAACCGAAAAGAGGCACTAAAAACGATAGAAAAACAGAATATCAAAATCGTTTTTTCTCGTTTTTGTTGTTAATCTAATTTGGCTGATAGGCAGCGTGTTAATGCAATTATTATACAAAGAAAAAGCAGTAAATAAGTGAGTAGGAAATGAAAATCCTGATAGTAGCAGCGGATAAGGGCGGGCATTTTGCTCCGTTTGTGGAGGAGCAGATGCAGGCGTTGCAAGACCTCTCGCTTGAGGTAGTGCGGTATGCGGTGCGTGGTAAGGGAGTAGGCGGTTACCTGCGGGAAGTACCTCGTTTGCGAGAGGCTATCCGCACCGAGCGTCCGGATATTATCCATGCACACTATGGACTCTGCGGTCTGCTTGCCAATCTTGCCACACTCTTTCCTTTCAACTCGAAACGGCACTCAACCCAAGTCTCCCCCTCTTTGAGTGGGGATGGGGGGAGTCCCATTTCCTCGCAACCAATCTCCCCCTCCTTGAGGGGGCAAGGGGGGAGTCTTCATGGGGGGAGTCCCGTCATTACCACCTATCACGGCAGCGACATCAATACGCCTCGTATACTGCGGCTCTCGCGGTGGGCCATGCGGCTCTCGGCGTGGAATATCTTTGTGTCGAAGGCAAATATACGCACGGCGCGTGAGGAGGGGAAACATTTTGTGCCGTGGGCATATCGGGGGGATAACTATTCGCTTTTGCCCTGTGGCGTAACGCTGTCGGACGACCAATTGCTCTCTCGCACAGAGGCACGCAGGCGTTTGGCAGAGATGGGGGTGCCATGTATGGTTTCCGATGGTAAAGAGCGAAAGTCGTACTCGTTCCGTGAGATACAGAACAGGCGTCTGATTCTTTTTGCCGGTGCATTTGATAACTCGGTAAAAGATGCCACATTAGCAGAGGAGGTAATAGCAAACCTTTCGAAACTCGACTCCGACTCCCCCATCCCCCTCAGAGAGGGGGCTTACAGAGCATCGGAGTTCCCCATCTTTTATGGAGAAAGGGGGAGTCTAATTGAACTCCGTGGTTTCTCGCGCTCGACGGTCAATCTGTTGATGTGTGCGGCAGACTGCTTGTTGCTGACCAGTCG
>CAVKVE010000057.1:0-13428 GCA_963659655.1 Bacteroidaceae bacterium
ACCGAAGCATAGATACACTTCCGTCGTATTATTATCCCGTCATCACCGTATGTTATTCCTCCTTTCTCCGTACATTATTCCGGCTTTTTTCGCCCCTTTTCCCGAACCATTCCCGAACCAACTCGCTAATTTCTCCCTTTCTCATCCTTCCTTTCCTCATTCTCTTTCCCTTTTCCCACCGCAAGAAAGCAGTCCGATTATCCGATTAGGGTTGCGCAATTCACAAAAAAGATGTAACTTTGCGCGGATAATTTCGGATTACTATCATAATGATTTTCCCGACAATGATGAAACAACCGCATATTTGGATGGGGCGAGCCGTATTGGTAGGTGCTTTGAGTGCCTTCTGTGTCTGCTCGCATCCCATTTCGGCTCAGGAGTCAGCCCAAGAATCGGCCTATTATAAGTTGGCAGAACGCTTCGAGCAGCGTGATAAGACCTTGCAGAAGGACTTGAAACCTTATCTGCAGAAGTATCCTTATACCACTTACGAAGATGAAATTCACTTCTTTGGTGGCGTTATGCAGGCGGAGAAAGGCAAATGGAAGCAGGCGGCCAAAGAGTTGGAGCAGGTCGACCACAAGGCGCTGACTCGCCCGCATCAGACTGAGTATCAGTTCTATCGCGGCTATACTTACCTCATGTTGCAGGAGTATTCCCGTGCATCGACTTATTTCTCGCTGCTTCGCAAGACGGACAACGATTATACCACCAAGGCGACCTACTACTACGCCTATTGCCAGTACAAGCAGCAGCATTACGATAAGGCGTTGCCGGCTCTTTTGTCGCTTGAGGGCAAGTCGGAGTATGCTAAGACGGTGCCTTACTACATCGTACAAATTTACTATGCTCAGGGCGAGAATGCTGAGGTAGAGACTCGTGCAGAGCAGTTGCTTTCCTCGCAGCAGGACAACGAGAACAGCAGTGAGTTGCATCGTATGTTGGGC
Source organism: Bacteroidaceae bacterium (assembly GCA_963659655.1). Taxonomy (GTDB): domain Bacteria; phylum Bacteroidota; class Bacteroidia; order Bacteroidales; family Paludibacteraceae; genus Colicola. The sequence continues at coordinate 948 of CAVKVE010000057.1, forward strand.
GAGATTTACTATCAGAAAGCGACGGATAGCAAGGACACGAAGTCCAAAACGCAGTGCCTGCAGCAGGCGGTGTCGCATTTCGAGGCGTATCGTGCATCGGCTCAGTCGAGTGAGGTGCCGTTGGTGCGCAACGATTTATATCTCTTGGGGCAGTCCTATTATATGCTCAGTGCCAATAATACCGACCGGCTTGCCAAAGCCGTTGAGACCCTCAAGCAGGTTAAGCAGGAGAAAGATTCCGTTTCGGAGAGTACATGCTTGACACTTGGCAATGCTTATACCCGTTTGGGGCAGACCGAGCAGGCAAAATTGTCGTACCAAGCCGCAGCGGCGTTCCGACTGACCCCCGCCGTGCGAGAGGAGGCACTCTACAACTACACACTCTGCACCTATCAATCCTCCACCGCATTGGGCGAGAGTGTGCAGGCATTCAAGGATTTCCTGCAGGAGTATCCGCACAGCAAGCACCAAAGCGAAGTCTATGCGCTGCTGAGCGATGCATTCCTGCGCTCAAAGAACTACGCAGCCGCCCTATCGGTGCTCGATTCCGTGCCGCAGACGAGTAAGCAGTTGAACGCCACCAAGCAGTATCTGCGCTATCAGTTGGGCGTCGATGCGTTCCTGCAAGGCAAGATGGACGCCTCGCGCAACTACATGACCGAGGTGCTGAACCATGCGCACGAGGACGACACCTATACCACGGAGGCATACTATTGGCGTGCTGAGGCGGCCTATCGTTTGCATGATTATGAATCGTGTATTAAGGACCTAAACCGCTACCACTCCCGAACCAACTCTCGTAATTCGGTCAATTATACAGCGGCGGCATACCTCGCCGGCTATGCCTATTTCGCCGAGAAAGACTACAAGCAGGCAGAGACCTGTTTCTTGCGCTATGTCGATATGGCACAGACCACCGACCCGACCTATCCCGATGCGCTGAACCGCTTGGGCGACTGCGCTTTCAACGCCCGCAACTTCACCGCCGCCATCTCCTACTACGGGCAGGTGATAGACCGCAACACAACGGGGTCGGACTATGCCACTTTCCAACGGGGCTATGCGCTCGGCTTGCAGCATAAGTACGCCGACAAGATACAGGCTATGCAGACTCTCGTGGCACGCTATCCGAAGTCTGACTATGCCGACGACGGGCTCTACGAGACGGCGCGTGCCTACCTGCAACAGGAAAATGAGCGGTCGGCTATCTCCGCCTACGAGCAATTGCTGAAGAACTACCCCAACAGCAGTTATGCCCGCAAGGCATCCTTGGAGTGCGCCATGCTCTACCGCAACCTGAACCAATACAACGAGGCGATTGCCGCCTACCGCAAGACCATCGAGACCTATCCTGCCTCAGAGGAAGCGTATTCGGCACTCGAGGGCTTGCAGTCGCTCTATGTGGAGACGGGCAATATCGACGAATACCTCGCCTACACCAAGCAGTTGGGCAAGATGAATATGCAGGTAACAACGGCGGACGACTCGCTCAGTTATGCTGCTGCCGAGTTGCAATATATGCAGGGCAACTACCAAAAGGCTGCCGATGCGCTCTCGTCTTACCTGACGCACTACTGCGCGGGCGGTCGCTATTGCACCACGGCGCAGTACTACGCCGCCGATTCGTACTATCGTTTGGGCAAGACGGAGGACGCACTCCGTGAGTACAAAGCGTTGGCGGAGGTGTCCGGCAACCCGTATCTCGAAGAGGCGTGTATGCGTGTAGCGGGCTTGTCGTACGACCAAAAAGACTATCAGACTTCGCTCGAATACTTCTACCGCATGCTTTCGTTGGCGTCCTCGCGCGAGAACACCGACATCGCTCGTCTCGGTATCCTGCGCTGCAGTTACTATCTCGGACGACACCAAGCCACTATCGATATTGCTGCCCAGATACTTGCCGACAACCCGACCGATGAGGTGCGCTCCGAGGCTCTGTATAATCGTGCCAAGGCGTATATTGCCGAGAAGCAATACGCCGCAGCGTTGGAAGACCTTGCGCCGCTCTCCAAAGAGGTGCGCACCGCCGTAGGTGCCGAGTCGGAATACCTGAAAGCCGACTGCTACTATCGGCAAGGCAATCTCGACCAAGCGGAGGCGGAGGTAATGGCTTTTGCCGGCATGAACACCCAACAGCAGTATTGGTTGGCACGGGCGTTGGTGCTGCTCTCGGACATCAACCACAGCCGTGGCGACGATTTCCAAGCCCGCCAATACCTGCTTACGCTGCAGGCGAACTACCACGGCAACGACGATATAGCCCAAATGGTCAGCGAGCGTATCGCTGCCCTCGATGAGAAAGAGAACGAACAAGTAAAGGAAGACGATGAAGACTAACAGATTATGCCTACTCGTGGGTGCGGCAGCCATTGCCTGCTGTACCTACGCCCAAGATACAACGCTCAACCGCAATGTAACCGTAGAGCGTGATTTTCAGCCTGTGGTACAACAAGCGGGCAAGATTGCCACCAAGCCGCAGGTGGTAGAAACTACATTCCCGCCCGCCGAGGTGCATTACTCCGACTATGTGGCGTCCGTGTCGCCCGACTTCAATATCAACCCGCTGCTCAGCCAACCCACGCGTTTCTCCGCACCGCAAGCCTATAACGGACTCGTGCGGGGCGGTATCGGACACACCAACACGCTGTTCGACTTTGCCTACCACCTCGACGACCAAAAGAACAGTATTCTCGATGTCTATGCCAATCATCGTGCCGAGTGGGGGCGTCGCACCAACAGCCGCACGCAGGTAGGCTTCGATTTCCGCCATCCCTTTACCACTACCGAACTATATTTCGGTGTGCGCGGGGCGAACAAGTTCTATACCCGCTACGGGCGTTACTACGACGGCGACAAGGGGCTGACCATTGACCATTTCAAGGACTTCGAGTCGGTGGACAAGCAGACGATATGGAATATGGATGCCTTTGTGGGCGTACGCAGCACCAAGAAATCCGATATTCAGTACAAGGCGCAAGTAGGCTACACGCTGTTCGCCATGCCGAAGGAAGTCAGCGAGCACCAGTTGCGCACCACCGCCAATGTCGATTGGCACAGCAACGAGCACCATGTGGGTGGCAACTTCTATATGCAGAACTCGTTCCTGCAGACCTCGCTCTATGCCGACAGCCTTTATAATTCCCGCCACTCGCTGCGGATAGAGCCGTACTATGCCTATCTCGGTCGCCGTTTCTCCATCCATGCGGGCGTGCAGTTCAATCTCAATATCGGGCGGGGCAGTTACCTATCCAACTTGGATAATGTCACCTTTGCCCCTGCACCGAAGGTCGATTTCGAGGCGCAGATAGCCAAGAAGTGGCTCACGCTCTACGGCTCTGCCACGGGGTCGCACAGCATGGGGACTGTTGAGGCGTGCATGAATGCCATTCCCTATCGCAATGTCCATCCGCTCATTACATCGCACCATGCAGCACCCTACACGCCTATTGATGCGCAGTTGGGTTTCCATATTCGCCCCTATCGCGACCTGTTGATTGATATTTATGGTGGGTATGCCTACCAAATCAACCAACTGACCACGCTCGCTACCGTGCAGCAGACGACATCAAGCGGAGTGGATATGTTGCCGGGGATGATTTCCTATTTCTATTCCGACTACGGGCGGGGCAAGATAGGCATAGCGTTCTCGTACCACTATCAGGACATCATTACCATTCATTTGGGCGGCAACTATTATTTCTGGCAGTCGTTCCGCTTCGAAGGTACCGAGGCAAGCGAGACCGACGACACCCGTGTCGTGCTGCAAAAGAGCGGCTACGAGGGAGTTACGCTGCGCAAGAATGGTGTCTACGACCGTGCCAAGTGGGACGCACACTTGCGTATCGATGCCCGTATCGACCGCCATTGGACACTCTACAGCGACAATGTTTTCTCCGGTAGCCGTACGGCATTGGTGTCTGTTGCCGACGCAGACGGGTCGTATGAGCGCACGCTCAAGCCGATGATACAGTTGTCGTTGGGCTGCCAATACGAGACGGTGGTGGGCAAGCACAGTTCCCGCGCCAGTCAGCAGCCTAATCTCGCCGTGTTCTTCCAACTCAACAACTACATTCACCGCCACAACGACCTTTGGTACGGCTACCAGACAGAGGGCGTCAATTTCGTGGTGGGCGTCACCTATCGTTTCTAACCGCCTATTTATCGCATTTCACTGCATAAAATCTATTGCACATGACCGAACATCACTATACAGGCTTGACTGCTGCCGAAGTGGAGCAGAGCCGTACCCAACACGGACAGAATATCCTTACCCCTCCCCAAGAGGAAACGCTTTGGAGCAGGGTATGCCATTGTAAGCACTACTCATTGGTAGTGCTTAGTTTTTCCGCAGCCGTCTTGGCAGTTCTCGGATTGGGCATAGCCGCGCTGGCAGGTGTATCGCTCCCGCATGGGGTCTGGATAGCCCCTGTCATTTTGCTGGTTCTCTGTGCATTATCCTATCTTGTGGCGTTCTTTGGCGGGCATTACGACAAGGCAACTCGCCATTTCGAGATGGACCCGCTTATCACTATCTTGCTCGTGGCGTTGTTGCTCTCGGCGGCTATCTCGTTCTATCAGGGTGTCTGGGGTGGCAAGACAGGCATTACGCCCTATTTCGAGCCGATAGGTATTGCCATTGCGGTGCTGCTTGCCACGAGTGTGGGGTATATTTTAGAGCGACAGAACGAGAAAACTTTCCGCAGCCTCAACGAGGTAAACGATGATACGCCTGTCAAAGTCATTCGGGACGGCAATGTGCACGAGGTGCCTCGTCGAGAGGTGGTTGTGGGCGATATCATCCTGCTTGAGACGGGTGAAGAGGTGCCGGCAGATGCCGAGTTGTTGGAGGCAATGAATCTGGTGCTTAACGAGTCCTCGCTCACGGGCGAGCCACAGTGCAGCAAGACGACCGACCCGAAACAGTTCGACCCCGATGCCACCTATCCGTCCAATCAAGTAATGAAAGGTTGCACCGTGTTGGAGGGCGACTGCACGGCGCGTGTCTTTGCCGTGGGCGACCATACGGCGTGCGGCAAGGTGTTCCGTGCCGCGCAGGTGCGTGACGATGGCGATACGCCCCTCACGCAGAACCTCAAGCAGTTGGCGGGCGTCATTACCAAGGTTAGTTACGCCATTGCAGCGATTATTCTTGTCGGGCGAGTGTTGGCGTATTGGGCTGCGGGGCATACCGCTTTCGATGTAGATATGGTCAAGTACCTGCTCGATAGCGTCATGATTGCCGTTACGCTTATTGTCGTAGCAACGCCGGAGGGCTTGCCTATGGCGGTTACGCTCAGCCTGGCGTTCAGTATGAAACGGCTCATGAAGCAGCACACCCTGCCACGCACCATGCATGCGTGCGAAACCATGGGGGCGGTGTCGGTTATTTGCACCGACAAGACGGGTACGCTCACGCAGAATCAGATGCGTGTGCAGACCACCGAGTTCGTGGGGCTGGCAGGGCAGCGGCTCAGCCAAGACCCTGTGTCCGAGCGCATACAGGAGTGCATCGTGGCGAACTCTACCGCCAATCTCGACTACTCCGACCCGAACCATCTCCGAACCATCGGCAATCCGACGGAGGGAGCCCTGCTCTTGTGGCTGCACGACCAAGGCGTGTCGTATGCTCCGTTGCGTGAGCAGATAGAGATTCTCGAGCGCCTCTCGTTCTCTACGGAGCGTAAGTTTATGGCAACGCGTGTGCGCTCTCGGCTGACGGGGCGGCAGGTGGTCTATGTCAAGGGTGCCCCCGATGTGTTGCTCGACTATTGCGACCTGACAGCAGATGAGTTCATCGAGCATAGTGCTTTGTTGGCACAGTATCAAGCGAAGGCACTTCGTACGCTGGCGTTTGCTTGTATCGAGAGCGAGCAGGACTTGCCGCTTGAGCAGATTGTGCGGGGTGGCGGGCTGACCTGGATAGGGGTTGTGGCGATTGCTGACCCTATTCGTGCCGATGTGCCGGCGGCTATCCGTGAGTGTACCGAGGCGGGCATTCGGGTCAAGATTGTTACGGGTGATGCACCGGGTACGGCGAAAGAGATAGGTCGCCAGTTGGGGCTGTGGTCGGATAGCGATACCGAGCGTAACATATTGTTAGGCACCGAGTTAGCCGCTATGACAGATGAGCAACTCATGGAGCGTCTGCCCGATGTCAAGATTATTTCTCGTGCCCGTCCCAACGATAAGGAGCGTGCCGTCCGCCTGCTGCGTAAGTTGGGCGAGGTGGTAGCCGTCACGGGCGATGGCACCAACGATGCGCCGGCGCTCAATGCCGCCAATGTCGGGCTCTCGATGGGCGACGGCACAGCGGTGGCAAAAGAGGCAAGCGATATGACGATTATGGACAATTCGTTTGCCACCATTGCGAATGCCGTGATGTGGGGACGCTCGCTCTATAAGAACATCAAGCGTTTTATCCTGTTCCAGATGGTGGTCAATGTCACGGCGTGCCTTACGGTGGCTATCGGGGCGTTTACAGGCACCGATTCGCCGCTCACCGTCACGCAGATGTTGTGGGTCAATCTCATTATGGATACTTTTGCCGCACTGGCTTTGGCATCGTTGCCGCCTACGCATAGTGTCATGCACGACCGTCCTCGTCCGCAGAACGAGCCGCTCTTGCGAGGCATTGGCGGACAGATTGTGGCTATTGGGCTGCTCTTTACGGCACTTATGATGGGGCTGCTTGTCTTGTTCGAGCATACCGCCACCACCTCGTTTACCGATATTTCGTTTGGGTTCGGTGCGCAGAACGGGCTGACCCCCTACGAGTTGGGGCTGTTCTTTACATTCTTTGTATTTTTGCAGTTCTGGAACCTTTTCAATGCCAAGGCATTTATGACCAACCAGTCGGCTTTTCACGGGCTTTCGTGGCAGAATACCAAGTGGTTCTTGCTCATTGCGGGCATTATCTTCGTGGGGCAGTTGCTTGTGGTCGAGATGCCGGGGTTGCAGGTAATGTTCAATGTGGCAGAGGGAGGCTTGCGTTGGCAGGATTGGCTGATTATCATTGCCTCCACCTCGTTGGTGCTTTGGGTAGGCGAGCTGATACGCCTTGTCCGTCGTCTCCTCTCCCGTTCCTGTTCGTAGCAGAACGGAAATTAGAGTCATTTCATTCTTAATTCTTAATTCATAATTAACCGCAGTGTATTACCGTTATGCAGGTGCGAGCGGGCTGCAGATTCCGCTCATTTCGTTGGGGCTTTGGCACAATTTCGGCAGTGTCGATTCGTTTGATACAGCGCGTGCTATGTTGCTCCATGCGTTCGATGCGGGTGTTACGCATTTCGATTTGGCGAACAATTATGGTCCCGAGCCGGGTTCTGCGGAGCGCACATTTGGGCGTGTCTTGCGTGAGGACTTGTCTGCTCATCGGGATGAGATGATTATCTCTTCCAAGGCGGGCTATGGCATGTGGTCGGGTCCTTATGGTGATGGCGGTAGCCGCAAGTATCTTATTGCATCGTGCGACCAGAGTCTTCGCCGCACGGGATTGGACTATTTTGATATTTTCTATTCTCATCGCTACGACCCCAATACGCCTATCGAGGAAACCATGCAGGCGTTGGTTGATATTGTCCGTGCGGGCAAGGCGTTATATGTGGGGCTGAGCAACTACCCGGCAGAGCGTCAGAAGGCTTGTTACGATTATCTCACAGCCGCCCATGTCCCCTGCGTGTTGAGTCAGTATCGTGCCAATCTCTTGGCGCAAGACACGCTGCAGCACAATTTGCCGGTGGCTGAGGCGGCGGGTTCGGGCTTTATCTGTTTCTCTCCGTTGGCGCAAGGTTTGCTCACCGACCGCTATCTGCAGGGTGTCCCGTCGGATAGCCGTGCGGCTCGTGAGGTATTCCTCCATCGTGCAGACATTACGGATTCCGTTGTTGAACGCACTCGTCGTTTAGGCGAGGTGGCAGCCGCTCGTGGGCAGTCCATTGCCCAGATGGCGCTCGCTTGGCTGCTCAGTCGGCAGGGCGTGACCAGTGTCATCGTGGGAGCCAGTTCGGTGGCGCAGTTGTCCGATAATTTGGCCGCCACGCAGAATCTTTCTTTCTCCGCCGAGGAGCTTCAGCTCTTGCAATCTTTGTGTTCTTGATATGCGCCGTTTCTGTTCCATAGTCTTTTTGTGCGCCGTTTGCGGGTCGCTGTTTGCGCTACCTGTAGTTTATCGCTTGTCATTTCGTGGTGGGGCAATCATGCCCGATGATAAGGTCGATGTGGTCGCAGGGCATAAAGGAAAATGGACAGGTCCTGTGTGGAATGCGGAGTTTGCCGTGGCATTTCATCCCGATTGGCAGGGCTTGCGCGATTGGAACAACGCTTCTGTGGGCGTAGCGTTGGGCTATTGGTATTTGGGTGACCCGAGTAAGCTCGGTAGTGCCATCACGCCTTATCTATTCTTGGATATACCGTTGATCCGCTGTCCTCATTTCGTGTGGGGATTGCGTCCGGGGGTAGGGGCGGCTTTCTTGACACGCACCTACCGCAATACCATTTCATCCGATTTGCGCTATACCACGCTTGCCGATGCCAATAGTTGTATAGGCAGTGTCTTCAATTTCCACTTTCCGGAGGCGATGTATTTCGAGTTTCCTATTCGGGATGGTTGGAGCGTGTTGGCGGCAGGCGGTTGGTATCATATCAGCAATGGCAGTATGGTGCAGCCCAATTCGGGCTATAATATCTTTTCGGGCGAGGTGGGCGTACGCTATCAGCCCCGGGTTGCCGAACCAGCCCCGAAGCAACTCGCTTCTTCCGCCGCTCCGCTGCGCAAGTGGGAGGTTGAGTTCGCCTTTGCTGCCGGTGGTCGTCAGGTCTATTACCAAGACCGCCAAACCTTTTTTGCCTGCGAGTTGCAGGCGGCAGCCTATTGGCGAGCGCATCGGATATTCCGTTTGGGTGGGGGCGTTGATGTGTTTTATGATGGGGCGTATCGTCCTCGTCAGACCAATTTTCAAAAGACCTATCTTGCTGCAGCTCGTTCCGATGGCAGCGATTGTTGGCGTTTGGGCGTCAGTCTGCAGCCGGAGTTCGTGGTGGGTCATTTCACGGCAGGCTTCCATTTTGGGGTTTATCTGCTCGATCCGGTTAAGAACTTAGAGCCTTATTCCGATGCCGTTCAGTCCGAATCGGGGCGGTTGAATAAGGGGGTATTTTATCGCTACAATCTGCTCAAAGCGGGTTCGGCGGGCTACCCGGATGGTTGGCTCTATACGCAGATAGTCCTTCGCTATCGTTTGCCTTACCATCTCTTTGTGCAGGCCACTATGAAGGCGCACCTTACCAAGGTCGAGTTCGTGTCCGCAGGTGTTGGCGTCTATTTGTAGGAGCTGTGTTATGCTTTTGGAGCAATGTGGCAAGACGGCAATACGCTAATACGCTAATACGGCAATACCATTTCCCTGTAAATTTCTTTAATTCTATCCAATATGAAAAAACTTCCTATTCTTTTTGTCCTCATGGTCTTTTTGGTTTCGTGTGGCCTTAGTGATACCGAGCAGCGTCTGGTGGTCTATTCCGCATGGCGCTACCCGCTCAACGACACTGTCGAGGCGTGTATCACATTTATGGCCGACCACTCGTTTCAAGAGGAGTTGCGCCAGGCCGATTCGCAGGATGGGGTAGTCTATGGTACGATTTCGGGCAAGTGGTCGTTGGAGAAGGCCTGTGGTAAGTCTATCATCACGCAGTGTTATCGCCTTTCCTCTTTGCTCAGTGCGGTTGATTCGTTGTCGGTGCGTGCCTACTATGAGCGAGAGAATGAACGCCTATCGGAAGCAAAACAACAGCATATTCTCTATGGTATCGGTCCGTTTTCCGGCTTCACGCCCGATGGTCATATCCTGCTCGATGATGGCACCCTTTTCTGGTCGTATGGCGAGGAGATGTCCGCCGACTACAACGCTTCCTACTTCTCCACCCGTGCTTTTGACGCAGAGTAGACTGATAGAGTAAGCACAATCCTTGTGCCACTCGGCTTCGCTTGACTATTCCAGACCGCATTTGACTTGTTTTGCTGTCTTTTGATAGTCTCCGCTTATCTTTTCTTTTGCATAGTTCATTATTTTGCCGTACCTTTGTACCGATAAACAAGGTATCGTTTGAATCAGTATCCGTCTATATTGCTCGAGAATGCCGTCAATCAATTCGCCTCTTTGCCGGGGGTGGGGCGAAAGACGGCTTTGCGTTTGGTGTTGCAGTTGCTCCGTCGGCCTCAGGCGGATGTTGATGCGTTTGCCCATGCGCTTACGCAGCTCAAGTCTGAGGTGCATTATTGTCGTGTCTGCCACAATATCTCCGACACCGATGTGTGTCCTATCTGTCAGTCCCGCCATCGTGACCACCAGACGGTCTGCGTGGTTGAGAATGTGCAGGATGTCATGTCTATTGAGAATACGGGGCAATATACGGGCGTCTATCATGTTTTGGGTGGTATCATCAATCCGATGGATGGGGTAGGACCTAAGGATATTGAGATTGATTCGCTCGTGGCGCGTATTGAGCCGGAGCAGATTCGCGAAGTCATTTTGGCGTTGCCGACTACCATGGAGGGCGACACCACCAATTTCTATATCTATCGCCGCCTGCTGAATACCCATTTGGCGGAGCCGCCTCGGGTCAGCCAGATTGCGCGAGGTGTGGCAGTGGGCAACGAGTTGGAATACACCGATGAGATTACCTTGGGGCGTTCCATTGTCAATCGCATCGATTTCAAAGCATAACTTAATATCTTTCTATATGGCACAATCCTCTCCTCTCAACGAACAGACCGTAGCACGCCAGCTCAATTGGTACTACTATGGCATTATGGTGCTTACTTTGTTGGTCGTCACGCTGATGTATTTTTTGTATAGCAAGGGCTATTATTTGCCTTTGGATACCATGTCCGCAGCAGGCAAGACCATTCAGTATATCGTTATTTTCGATGCTCTGTTGACCATCCCGGGCGGTCTGTATGGGTTCAGCCGTCTGTGCAAGCGCCTTTCTCGTGAGCAGGATGAGCAGCAGCGTTTTCGGCTCTATCGCCGTTATGCCGCTCTTCGTATCGTGTTGGTTAGCAATGCTATGCCGTTGGGTGTCGTGGCGTTCTATCTTTTTGGCTGCTATCGTTCCATGATGTGGGTGGCCGCTATTGCCGCCATCGGTTGGTATTTCACCAAGCCTACTGCCCGCAAGATTGAGATTGAGCTCAGTCAGTCCCATTACGAAGAAACCTACTAATTTGTTGCGGCTATGACTATTGCAGTCGATTTCGATGGCACCATCGTTACCCATGAGTATCCCCGTATCGGTAAGCCGATTCCGTTCGCTATCCAGACTCTGCGTCGTTTGCAGGAGCAGGATGGGCATCAATTGATTCTTTGGACGGTGCGTGAGGGTGAGTTGTTGCAGGAGGCAGTGGATTATTGCCGTTCGCGCGGATTGGAGTTCTATGCGGTCAATTCCAACTATCCCGATGAGCAGCCTTCGGAGCGGCTTAGCCGCAAGCTTACGGCGGATGTGTTTATCGACGACCGCAATCTCGGAGGCCTTCCCGATTGGGGAATTATCTATCAGATGATTCATTCGGGTCGTGCCTTGCAGCCGGTGCCGGATAGTGCGCTTGCCGAACCGTCCTCGAAGCATCGCTCGTGGCTGTCCCGCTTGTTTGGCTGAGTAGGTACGGAGTGGGTGAACACGCTGCATTGAATTCGCATTAACTTTGTTGGTATTATGATACGCCTTCGTAAACTCGAGCCTTCCGACTTGCCGTTCCTCTATCAGTGGGAGAACGATGCTGCCGCGTGGGCATCGTCTTCCACACACAATCCGCTCTCGCAGCAAGATTTGCGTGCTTATATCGAATCCACTACGGGCGACCTCTATCGGGATGGCCAGTTGCGTTTGATTGCCGAGTCGGTGGGTGAAGACGGAGCGGTGACAACGGTCGGTTGTGTCGATTTGTTCGACCTCGATATTCGCAATCGCCGTGCCGCTTTGGGTTTGTATATCAGTCCCTCTTTTCGCGGGCAGGGCTATGCGCATAGCATCATGGTCGAGTTGGAGCAGTATGCTTTCTCGTTTTTGCATTTGCGTATGCTCTATGCCGTCATAGCAGCGAGCAACACGCCCTGTCAGTCGGCTTATCGCACGCTCGGCTATTCGCCTGTGGCGACATTGCCGCAATGGACGCTTGAGGGCGATGCGGTGGTGTGGCAGAAGTTCGCCCCTGCCGATTGATTTTGGCGCCGTTATTTCTCTTGCAGGTTTTCCTTTCCTGATTTAGATTTGTTATGACCTCTTCTTTACCCAATACCCCCTTGGAGCGCTCTGTGGCACTCACCCCTTCGGGCAGCAACCGCCGCTATTTTCGTGATTTTTATGCCGGTGGTGCTACCACGATTCGTGTTGAAGGTACCTCTCGTGAGGAAAACCACGCTTTTATAGTGCTCGCCCGCCATTTCCGTTCGTTGGGGCTGCCCGTGCCGGATGTATTGTC
>CAVKVE010000058.1:0-10034 GCA_963659655.1 Bacteroidaceae bacterium
TCGGGCAGCATACGAAAGGCAACCACAATTTGCAGGTCGGCTTGGTAGGCTCGCAGTTGCTCAATGAATTTAGGGTCTTTCAGCTTTTCGGGTTGCAGAATGGGTAGCCCCACTGAGAGAGCATACTGCTTGACGGCTGAGAACTGCATTTGGTGTCCTCGTCCGGCCGGTTTGTCGGGCATTGTTACAACAGCCACCACATTGTAGCCGTTCTCCACCAAGGCTCGCAGGCTTTCTACCGCAAACTCCGGGGTGCCCATATATACGATGCGTAAATCGTTTTTTGTCATATCTATTCGAACATTAGGCAAACGCCTATTTGATTAAAATTCTTTCGGTTACGGAATTGTCCGTACGGGCAGTTTCCGTGATAAGCTCGTATTCCCAATGCGATGCGAGAGAAATAGCCATCGTAGTTGGGCGTATTGTAGCGTGCGCCTACGAACACATTGTAGGTAAAAGTGCGGGATTCGTTTTGTAGAATGGGCTCGCTGGTCGTATTGCTATTGCTTAGGTCGTAGCCGTAGACCGCTCGGTTGCGTATCTCAGCAGCTGCAATTCCCTGAAAACCATGTCGGCTCGTAGGCGATTGGTATTGGTATTGCAGATAGGCTTCCCATGGCGAACGGCGTGGCTGCGTCAGGGTTGCATCGCCGTCTTCTTCATCCACTTTGTACCATCCCATGTTCCAGTTCCATAGTACCATTACACCTGCACGGAAGCAATGGTTTTGCTCGTATCGATTTTCCGCTTCGTTCAGCGTGAAGCTCAGCTCGGTATAGTTGTACGATACATTTACCCGCCGCAGCAGCATCTGCTCGCTGCATTTTTGTATCTGCAGCTCATCGCCGATGTGTGTCGATTCGTGTTTGAAGGGCGACCAACAGATGGCGTAGTTTCGTGCAAATCCTTTGTTTATGCGGTGTAGAAAGGCTACCGATGGCAATCCGATTCGATAGTCTGTATCTACTATGGGTGCGGTTTTCCCGCCAAATAGGTCCATCCATATATTTGCCGACATGGCTGCATACACATTGAGCGCCATCGTGCTGTCGGCTATCTGTCCGTACCATAGCGGCACCTGAAAACCAAACACGCCCATAGTCTGAATGCGGTAGGGCTTTCCGGAATGTTCCCAGTCATATTCCGGATACATCGTGGTGTAGGGAACATCCATTCGCAAGAAGTTCGGATGCTCATCAGCGTAAAGGCTATGCCCGAATGGACTATATCGGAAAAGTCCTTTTCCAAACGGCGTATTTTCGGCGGAGGCAGTGCATACCATACCTATGCAGAAGATTAGACTCACTATGCGATAGGTATGTTTTTGCATGGCTATTTCTTTTTGTTCGTCGGGTTGGCTTCGGGCGCTTTCTCCACTACTGGCAGTAATGGCCTTCGGTACGCGCGAATAATGAGATACAGTCCCAATAGAATGAACGGAACGCTCAGCCATTGTCCCATGTTCAGCAGGTGCCCTGCCTCGAAGGCTTCTTGGTCGTTTTTGATAAATTCCAGCCCGAAACGAGTTATGAATATTATCTCAAAGAATACGCCGAGTATCAGCCCTTCTCGCCGATAGGCTTTGCCCTTCCAATACATCAGTTGGGTCACGGCCATGGCTACGAGGCAGTAGAGCATTTCGTAGATTTGGGTCGGATGACAAGGAACGGTCTGTCCGTCACGCACAAAGATAAATCCCCATGGCATAGTGGTCGGTCCACCGTATATCTCGCTGTTCATCAGGTTGCCGAGTCGAATCAGCGTGGCGGTGAAGCATACCCCGATGCAGAGCCGGTCGAGTATCCATATCCACGAGGTTTGGTACTGTGGATATTTGCGGAATTCCTTTCGGTTGAGCAGCACGGCAGCAATGATAAGTCCGATGGCGCCTCCGTGGCTGGCCAGTCCGCCTTCCCATATCTTGAGTAGTTTCAGCGGGTGCTCAATGTATGGGTTGCGGTAGTTGATGGTCCATCCGAATATCTGCACGGGGTCGGTTGATATATTCATGGCGTGGCAGTAGCCGGCAAGTGCAGGGTTGGTCACGTCGTGCCATTCGTAGAACCAGCAGTGCCCTACGCGAGCACCGATTATCACACCGAGCACCATCCATATAAATAGTTTGTCTACCCATTCGGCCGGGCAATTTTCGTTCTTGTATAGGCGTACTTGTACCAAGTAACACAGATAAATTCCGATAGCCCATAGCAGTCCGTACCAGCGAATTCCGCCATCGCCAATGTGAATCAGTATCGGGTCGACATTCCAAGTAATAAAGTCCAACATGGTTCTCCTAATTGTGAAGTAAGAATTTTGAATGAAATGTAAATGGTTCGGTTATAGAGGAATAATGAAAACGAAAGGTAAATGATTGTGACAAATTCTTGAACTATGAAGCTATGTAGTAAATTCGTAATTCATCATTCTCCTATCTTCCCCAATTTAGTTTGTCGCGAAGGGACTGCAAGAATCCGGAGTTGCCGACTTGCACCACCTTGACGGTGTAGGGGGCTTTTTCCACATGCAGCGCGATGTCGGTACTCAGTATCTGGCTGCGTCCGTCTACGCTAATCATGTAGTTGTGGTATCGGCTTGCCACTTTGATATCGAATTTCCAATCATCCGGCACCACCATAGGTCGTACGGTCAGGCTATGGGTGGCGATAGGCGATAGGATGATGCCTTTCGTTTGTGGTACCAGGAGCGGGCCTCCGATAGATAGGTTGTAGGCGGTGCTTCCGGTAGGGGTGGAGAGCACCAGTCCGTCTGCGTGGTAGGTGTGCAGTGGTTCGCCGTTAGCAGACACCTCTACCGAAATCATACTGCTCATACCTTGCTTCATGATGGCTATCTCGTTGAGTGCGTTGGGCGCCATAATCAGCCCTTCTCGTCCGCAGCGGACTTGCAGCAGCGAGCGTTGCTCGATAGTGTATTGCCCGTCTACCAGCTGCCGCATGATGGTGTCTACATCTTTGGTCTGCACCTCAGCGAGAAAACCTAACTGCCCGCAGTTGACACCAATGATAGGGATGTTTTTCGACCCGATGGCGGCAGCTGTGGTGAGAAATGTGCCATCACCTCCTATCGACATGGCAAAGTCGATGGGTTCGTTGTAGGTATTCTCGTTCGAGTCATCTTCTACGAAGGGAGGGAAATCGCGCAGGTTGAGCTCTTGCCGAAGCTCTTGTGACAGAAGTACATTGACTCCTTGCTGTGCCATAAAGCTGAGAATATGAGACACCTCGGTTAGGGTGTTCTCCTTCATCGCATTCCCAAATATAGCAATTGTCATTGTGTGGTCTTTTTATGTTGTGGTTTTGTGCAGTGGCTGCATTTTGCAGTGCGCCACCGTATGTATTTTCTAATACGGCACAAAATTACAACTTTCCCACGAAATATGCAAACCAATGTCCGTAACATCCGTGCCGAATCTGTTCAACGAGGATTTGCAAAATGGTAAAAATAGTCTAATTTTTGAGCGAAGAAATTATGCTAATAGAAGGAGCGAGAAAAACGATTTTTCCCTTATTTTTCTATTGTTTTAGGTGCCACTTTTCGATTAGCGACCTATCTCGGACGTATCGCCCTACCATTACCCTACCATTATAGGTTCTTGTAAGGCTCTTAAATGCCCTTTTTTGAGTTCGTTTTTGTGTCCTGTAAAGCAAAGGTGGTAGGTCAATTTTGCTCAAGGGACAACTAACAATCATTTAACTAAAACAACTATTTTGCATATTGTTGAATTCACCTCATACAGATCTATGTGTTCTCTTGAGAAATGTGTTTGCAATGCGAGTTTAATCGGATTAAAATCGAAAAACAATGGAAAAATACGCAAGATTAGCAAGAAAATGCGTAGAAAATAAGAAAAAAGACGGAAAAGTTTGTGTATGTCGTGTAGAATATCTACCTTTGCACCCGAAAACAGACTGCAATGCACATCGCAATGAGATTGGGGCGTGGATGTCCCTGCCTGCGACAAATGAGCCGCCATACTCAATACCCTATGTGGAAGCAGTATATTTGTAGATATTTGACTTAATTTTCCAAGTATTTGTCAGGCGTAAGCCCTTTAATGGTTTTTTAATGGGCATTAACGGAGAAAAGCAGCGCAAGCTTGAGATATATTTAATGGTCTTTTAATGGGCATTAACGGAGAAAAATGTCAGGCGCAAGCCCTTTAATGGTCTTTTAATGGGCATTAACGGAGAAAAATGTCAGGCGTAAGCCCTTTAATGGTCTTTTAATGGGCATTAACGGAGAAAAATGGCATCGTAAGCCCTTTAATTATTTAGTGGAGAAAAAGTGCGAACGCCTTTTAATGGGCATTAATGGAGCGACACACCGAAAGCAAAATCAAAAACCAATTATATAATAAGGTATGAGTAACATTCGATTTGAGGCACTCAAGACTGCGTGGAGTCATGAGCCGGTAGAGGGCAAGAATCCGTCTGCAAAGACGAGCGTCTTGTTCGCTCAAAATGTATTTACCCGTGAGAAGATGAAAGAGTACATCGCAAGCAACATCTTGGATCAACTCTTCGACCTCATGGACAACGAGAAACCTTTGAGCCGCGACATTGCCAACAGCGTTGCTATTGGTATGAAGAAATGGGCTGCGGAGCAGGGGGCTACCCACTACACGCACTGGTTCCAGCCTCTTACGGGCGGTACGGCAGAGAAGCACGACTCTTTCCTTGAGTTCGACGACAATGGTGCACCTATCGAGGAGTTTTCGGGCAGTGTGCTCTATCAGCAGGAGCCGGATGCCAGCAGTTTCCCGAGTGGCGGTATTCGTAATACTTTCGAGGCTCGCGGCTACTCTGCATGGGACCCTTCGTCGCCTGCATTCGTTATCGGCGACCGTCTTTGCATACCGACTATCTTTGTCGCTTATACGGGCGAGGCATTGGATTATAAGACCCCGCTCTTGCGTTCTATCTCGGCGGTTAATAAGGCAGCCGTGGCAGTAGCCAACTATTTTGACCGCAATGTAAAGCGTGTCTATAGCTACCTCGGCTGGGAGCAGGAGTATTTCCTTGTCGATGAGGCACTCTTTGCCGCTCGTCCTGACTTGGTGATGACAGGTCGTACGCTCATGGGGCATTACGCCAGCAAGAGCCAGCAGTTGGACGACCACTATTTCGGTATCATCCCCGAGCGTGTGTTACGCTTTATGATGGAGTTGGAGGAGGAGTCGTTGAAACTCGGAATCCCCGTCAAGACCCGCCACAACGAGGTAGCGCCCAACCAGTTTGAGTTGGCACCTATCTACGAGGAGTCGAACCTCGCTTCCGACCATAACTTGTTGGTTATGTCCCTTATGGAGCAGGTAGCACGCCGTCATCATTTCCGTGTCTTGCTGCACGAGAAGCCTTTCGGCGGTGTCAATGGTTCGGGTAAGCACTGCAACTGGTCGCTTGGTACCAATACGGGCGTTAACTTGCTTGCACCGGGTAAGAACCCATATCAGAACCTCCAGTTCGTTACTTTCTTGGTCAATGTCCTCGCTGCCGTACAGCGTCATAATGGCTTGCTCAAAGCCTCTATCGCTTCGGCTACCAACGCACACCGTTTGGGTGCGAATGAGGCACCTCCTGCTATCATTTCCATCTTCCTTGGTTCGCAGATTACCGAGGCGCTCAATCAGATTGAGCATGCCGATATAGAGAAGGGTATCATCATCAATGCCAAGAAGGAGATGAAACTCGGTGTGGGTACTATCCCCGAGATTCTGCTCGATAATACCGACCGTAACCGTACCTCGCCTTTCGCTTTTACGGGCAACCGTTTCGAGTTCCGTGCTGTAGGTTCGTCGGCTAACTGCGGTGCCGCTATGTTGGCGCTCAACGCCGCAGTGGCAGAGCAACTGACGCTCTTCCGTGAGGAGGTGGATGCTTTGATAGAGAAGGGCGAAGCCAAAGAGCGTGCTCTCTTCACCGTCATCAAGCGCCTGCTCAACGAGTGCCACGCTATCCGTTTCGATGGCAACGGCTATAGCGATGAGTGGAAGGCTGAGGCTTTGAAGCGTGGTTTGGATTGCGAAACCAGTGTACCATTGATTATCGATAACTACCTGAGCGACAGTTCTGTGAAGATGTTCGGCGCTACCCATGTGTTGAGCAAGGCAGAGTTGCTCTCTCGTTGCGAGGTCAAATGGGAGAACTACGCCATGAAGTTGCAAATCGAGTCCCGTGTCTTGGGCGACCTCGTTATCAACCATGTGTTGCCGGCAGCCAAACGCCACCAGACGATGTTGCTGCAGAATGTGCTCAATGTCAAGCAGGTATTCCCCGAGGCAGAGGTTGCAGTACTCAACGAGCAGGATTATATCATCATCCGTCAGATAGAGGAGCACTCTTCGGCTATCATTGCGGGGGTTGAGAAAATGAAAGCCGCTCGTAAGCATGCCAACCATATTGAGAGCGAGCGCGAGCGTGCCATCGCTTTCCACGACACCATCGTGCCGCTGATGGAGGACATCCGCAAGCATGTCGACGACTTGGAGATGGTAGTGGACGACGAACTCTGGACGCTGCCCAAGTACCGCGAAATGTTGTTCGTACACTAATCGCTTGCTGCTACTGCGAGAGGTTATTTGTACACGAATCGTATATACTGTTTGAACAAAAGGGTTTCAAAAAATAGAATTGTGTTGACGCCGGTCCTATAGGGTTTTGCCCTATAGGATTTGGTGTCTATATACCTAATTAATAATTAACAGATAACAATTAACATGCGTAGCCGCTGAGGCGGAGCGTTTCTAATCCCATAAAAATGCAAATTCCTTTTACAAAAATGCATGGTATCGGCAACGACTATATCTATATAGACGCCCGTAAAACATTGCCTTCCAACAACTTACCTCAATTGGCAAAACGCTTGAGCGACCGACACTTCGGTATCGGCGGTGATGGTATTGTCTTGCTGAACGCCAGCGACACCTGCGACTTCGGTATGCGTATATTCAACGCCGATGGCTCAGAGGCGCAAATGTGCGGTAATGCCTCGCGTTGTATCGGCAAGTATGTCTATGAGCGAGGGCTGACCGACAAGACGGAAATCACATTAGAGACCCTTGCGGGCAAAAAGGTACTATTTTTGCATACGAAAGAGGGTAGGGTAGAGTCCGTCTCGGTGGATATGGGCGAGCCGACCTATTTTGGAAAGGTCGAACTCACTGTCGATGGCGAACCGATGTGTTTCGAGCAGGTGGATATGGGAAATCCTCATGCCGTTTGCTTTCTGTCGACGCCCGATTTATCTCTCTGTCCCGAACGAGGACCGAAGGTAGAAACGGATAAGCACTTCCCCAACCGCACCAATGTCGAGTTTGCTTATGTGGAGAACCGCCACGAGATACGGATGCGAGTTTGGGAGCGAGGCAGTGGTGAGACCCTCGCCTGCGGTACGGGGGCATGCGCCACGGCAGTAGCGGCAATAGAGCGAGGATTGACCGACCGAGAAGTGACCATTCACCTCTTGGGTGGCGACCTGACAATCGCCCTTTTACCGACCCACCATGTCCTAATGACCGGAACCGCCACCTTCGTCTTCGACGGAGTTGTTGAGTGTTGAGCCCAACACACCGCAGCCTTTAATGGTTTTGCATGGTGTTTAATGGAGAAAAAAGAAGATTATAAGGAGAACAATATGATACAGGTAAACAGCAATTTCTGCCGCCTGCGGGCGGGATACTTATTTACGGAGATACAACAGCGCACCGACCGCTATATTGCCGCCCATCCGGAGAGCAAGGTGCTCAAATTGGGCATCGGTGATGTGCGCGGTCCTCTTGTCCCTGCAGTGGTCGAGGCGATGCAGCGTGCCATAGAGGAGCAGGCGAATGTGAATACCTTCCATGGCTATGGTTTGGAGAATGGTGCGGAGTGGATGCGTCGTTCCATTATCGATTTCGACTATGCTCGCCGAGGAATATCGCTTGATATAGACGAGGTCTTTGTGTCCGATGGCGCAGGTTCCGATTTGGGCAACTTGAGCGACATTCTCGATACCCACAATCGTGTTGCCGTAGCCGACCCCGCCTATCCCGCGTATATAGATACCAGTGTCATGGCAGGTCGTGCGGGTGAGTGGCAGGGCGACCGTTGGAGCGATTTGATACTCCTTCCTTGTACGCCGGAAAACGGCTTTTGTCCCACATTTCCCGAAGCAGTCCCGAACATACTCTATCTTTGCTCGCCTAATAACCCCACAGGTATAGCCCTCAATCGAAAGCAACTGCAAGGTTGGGTCGACTATGCACGGGAGCACCATAGTCTGATTATCTTTGATTCCGCTTACGAGGCGTTTATACGCTCCGAGGATGTCCCGCATAGTATCTATGAGTGCGAGGGTGCCAAAGAGGTGGCTATTGAGGTGCGCAGTTTCAGCAAGACGGCAGGCTTTACGGGCGTTCGCTGCGGCTATACCGTTGTGCCTAAGGCGCTTATGGGGCAGAACGATAAGGGCGAGCCGGTATCGCTCAATGCGTTGTGGTATCGCCGCCAGTGTACCAAGTACAATGGCACGAGTTATATCTCCATGCGGGGTGCTCAAGCCGTGCTGTGCGATGAGGGGCACCGCCAAGTCATGGAGCAGATTTCCGCCTATATGCACAATGCCGATACTATCCGCAACTGCTTCTTAGAGCAGGGGCTTGAGGTCTATGGCGGTATCGATGGACCGTATGTATGGGTGCGTGCGCCGCATAATATGGACTCATGGGACTTCTTCGACTTGCTGTTGCAGCGATGCCGGGTGGTATGTACACCGGGTGTCGGCTTCGGCACGCATGGTGCAGGCTTTGTGCGTTTCTCCGCTTTCGGCTCGGCAGAAACCATCAACGAAGCCATGCAGCGCATTAAAAGTGCAAATATATTTGAATAATCCCATAATATGTAGTACCTTTGTGCTGCTTTATGCTATAACTGCTTTTATACTATAACGGCATATTGACAATTGTATGAACAAACTAATTTCTAGTATATGTGTGGCATTGTAGGTTATATTGGTAAACGAGAGGCGTATCCAATTCTGATTAAAGGACTTCACCGTTTGGAGTATCGTGGTTATGATAGTGCCGGTGTTGCCCTTATCAACCCCGAAGGTAAACTTAATGTGTATAAGACAAAAGGCAAAGTTGCCGAGTTGGAAACATTTGCAAGTGATAAGGATGTGCGGGGAACGATTGGTATTGCGCATACCCGTTGGGCTACCCACGGCGAGCCGAATACGGTGAATGCGCACCCTCACTACTCCGAGTCGGAGGAGTTGGCGATTATCCATAACGGTATTATCGAGAACTATGCGGTGCTTAAGCAGGGCTTGCAGCAGCACGGCTATACCTTCAAGTCCTCTACCGATACCGAGGTGCTGGTGCAACTCATCGAGTATACCAAGAAGACGGACAATGTAGACCTCAAGACGGCAGTTCAACTCGCACTCAACCAGGTGGTGGGTGCGTACGCCATTGCCGTTCTCGACCGCTCTAACCCCAATATCATTGTCGCTGCCCGTAAGGGTAGTCCGCTCGTGGTGGGTATCGGCGAAGACGAGTATTTCCTCGCTTCGGACGCTACGCCGATAGTCGAATATACCGATAAGGTCGTCTATATCGAAGACGAAGAGGTCGTGACGATTGAGCGGGGCAAGAAACTGGATATTACTACGATAGGCAATGTCCGCAAGACGCCGGAGATTAAGCGGTTGGAGTTCACCCTCTCGCAGTTGGAGAAAGGCGGCTATCCGCACTTCATGCTCAAGGAGATATTCGAGCAGCCCCGTACGCTGACCGACTCCATGCGTGGGCGTGTCAATATGGAGCATAACAATATCGCTCTCTCGGGCTTTATTGACAATAAGGAGCGTTTCCTCAACGCCCAGCGTATCATCATCACGGCGTGCGGTACTTCGTGGCATGCAGGCTTGATTGCCATGTATGCGTTGGAGGAGTTTGCGCAGATACCCGTCGAGGTGGAGTACTCCAGCGAGTTCCGTTATCGTAAGCCCGTCATCCATAAGGACGATGT
>CAVKVE010000058.1:10368-13368 GCA_963659655.1 Bacteroidaceae bacterium
ATAGCCGACTTCGCCAAGACATTCACTTATGCGCAGAACTTTATCTATCTCGGGCGCGGATACAACTACCCCGTGGCACTCGAGGGTGCATTGAAACTCAAAGAGATAAGTTATATTCACGCCGAGGGCTACCCAGCAGCGGAGATGAAACACGGACCTATCGCCCTTATCTCGCAGGAGATGCCCGTGGTGGTTATTGCACCGCATTGCGGCACATACGAGAAAGTAGTGTCGAATATACAAGAGGTGCGGGCACGCAAGGGGCGTGTGGTGAGCATCGTGACGGAAGGTGACATCTTGGTTAGCAATATGTCGGATTATACTATTATTGTTCCGAAGACGGAGGAATGCTTAACACCGCTATTGACAGTGATACCATTGCAGCTATTGGCCTATCATATTGCGGTGGTCAAGGGGTGCGATGTGGACCAGCCTCGCAACTTGGCTAAGTCGGTTACGGTGGAGTAGCCGGGTTTCGTACGAGTTGGTTCGGGACTCCTTCGGGAAATCCATAGTTTTAGGATAGAAAAAACGCCTCGCTCAATTGTTGAGCGAGGCGTTTTTTTGTGGACAATATCGATATCTTGTCTATAATCTTGTTTGTGTCTTGTCTGTATAGTGTGCTGTATCTTGTCTGTATCTGTTATGATATATAATAATTTTTGGGGGAATGTTTGAGCGTTAATCATACTTGTTTTTGCCCATATATATCAGCGAACACGGATCTTTTGACCGATTTGGAGGAGAGTGGTCTCCTTGATACGATTCAAACGGCAAAGAGCAGACACGGATGTGTGATAACGCTTGGCGATGGCACCTAAGGTGTCGCCCTGCTTCACACGATGATACTGCGCATTCTGGATGGCTTTCAGCTCCGTGCTGTGGCCGAAGGTGGCTTGCTTGGTGATTTGATACTCCTCAGGATACTTTATCTTGTGTCCCGCAAAATCAACAATCAGTTCCGGATTGATGGCATTGCCGAGATAGCGTATCTCGTAGTGCAAGTGACTACCTGTGCTGCGGCCGGTATTTCCACCCAATCCGAGCACCTCGCCCGCATAGATAGGCTCGCCCTCATCGAACAATGGTCTTGAAAGGTGACCATATACGGTTTCGAGGCCATTGGGATGGCGGATAACGACATAATAGCCGTAGCCACGAGGGTCCCAACCGACAATACGAACCTGTCCATCCCACGAAGCGTGAATAGAGTCCCCAATTTGTACTTTGACATCGGTGCCATAGTGGAAACGATAGCGGCGGAAACCAAACTTGGAGGTGACATAGCCACGCATAGGATGCTCCGAGATAGAATCTTGGTGCGTCAGGTTGACAGGCATACGATAGCCGGACATATCAATGCGGATACTATCGCCTATTGAGTCGATAGGGAGATGGTACGGATTGACATGGGCACTTGTCCAAATATGGTGATAGATGCTGTCTGCGGGGTGCTCCATGCTACCCATCTCACCCATCCGGGCGGGCATAAGCTTATAGAGGCACTCGCCATCGTTGGTGACTACCACCAAGCGAGGGGGCAGAAGCTCCTCAGAGCAGGCAATATAGAGCGTGTCGCCCACAATATGGGACTGCAGCCAACCCGGTATGCCGACATTCTCGACATCAATATCATCCAACGAGCCGAGTTCATCGCCTTCGCTATCGCCTAACTCCAACGAATCTATGCCCAAAT
Source organism: Bacteroidaceae bacterium (assembly GCA_963659655.1). GTDB lineage: Bacteria > Bacteroidota > Bacteroidia > Bacteroidales > Paludibacteraceae > Colicola. The sequence continues at coordinate 12,065 of CAVKVE010000058.1, forward strand.
CAAGAGTTGGTTCGGGAGTGGTAAGGGAATCTTGCGGAATCGGGGCATTTTTTTTGACCCGCTTGGCCGATACGGCAAGGGGCAAAAACAACAGCAAAAGGCAGAGAATAGCCTTCGGAAAAGAGAATACACCGCATACGCTGCGCTTACGACAGGAGAGTGCGCCGGATAACGCACCCTCGTGGAAAGAAACTGTGTGTTGCATTATTGGGCTGCCTCCTCTGCTACTACGGGTTCGGGGGTGGGCTCATCAACGGTGGGCTGTGCAGCTTCTGCTTGCTCTACCAACTCTACCTGCTCCTTATGGAAACAAGGCAGCGGACTTGAGAGCTTGCACCAACTGAGCAGGTTGCCTAACCAAAGACCCAACAAAACAACGATAATGGCACTCAACGAGATGACCCATTTCTTCCAAGTGGCAAGTCCTTTGGTCGCCTTCGGGTCGATGAGTTTCAAGAGTGGGAATTGGGCTTGCTGGGTCAGCGTATTGCCAAAGACAACGCTCACGATGGCATCGGCATTGACTGCCCATCCATTGGCGTTCAGTATCGGGGCAAGGTTGCGCTTGCGGAGCTTAATCCATGCCATAATCATAGCGGGACCGCTGATGACAAGCATCAATCCGACAATGGCGCAGATGGCCTGCCACCATGTGAGTTTAGCAAAACCACCTATCACGGAGGTGAAGAAGGCACCTATATAGCCCACAGCCATACCGATGGCAGCAAAGATACCGGCGAACTTGGCAATATCGAAGGCCTGAGGCTTGCTTTTCTCTTCGGCAGTCGGGGTCTTGGCTGCATCCTCTTGTATCTTAGCCGTAACATCGCTGAAAGCCTTGGTGTCCTTCTCGGCAGCGGACTTGTTGATAAGGTCGGTAACCCAATTACCGAATTTGCGATACGGACTCCAAAAGGCCTGGCTGATAGAGATAGGATTGTCGATAATCTTGGTGACTACGGCATCCCAATCGTTGCCTGCATTGTCGTAGAAAAGGGCGTTCTTGCCGACACGCAGGTTGCGAATGTCGCCCACAGTCATAGCGGCAACAATCTGCATCTTCTGACCGAGCTTTTTGCTCTCGCAGTCGCAATAGATAAGGTACATGCCGCTTGCTCCGGCCTGCAGGTCCTGCTTAGCCATATCGCTTACACGCATACAGAGCGAGCACTCACGCTGGTCGATGATGAGTTTGCCGACCTGGAAAATGGCAGGAGCTGCCTCTTTGTCGTAGAAATCCTCGAAAGTGATGAAATTGCGCAGAAGGCGATAGAAATCGCGGTGCAACAAAAGCAACTTGCGCA
>CAVKVE010000059.1:0-3720 GCA_963659655.1 Bacteroidaceae bacterium
GGTGCGGTGCGGGCAAGATGCTCGCCATAGACGCAGCAGGTAATTTCTACCCCTGCACCCGTTTTGCGCAATACTCGCTGCGGGACAAAGAGGCATGGATAATCGGCAATATCCACGATGGCATAGACAACAACCGCCTGCGTCCGTTCCTGACGCTCGACCGCTGCACGCAGTCCTCGCCCGAGTGCGTAGACTGCGAGTTGGCAGAAGGCTGTGCATGGTGCCAAGGCGAGAACTACGATGCCGCCAAGACGCACACCGTATTCGAGCGGGCAACGGCTATCTGCCTGATGCACAAAGCCCGTGTGCGTGCCAACAACTACTATTGGAACCGCCTCTACCGCAAGTTAGAACTGCAAGGCAAGCGCGAGGAGTTTGAGGCGCAACAAGCCGAAAAGAAATCAAACGACATAATCTGCTAAACTATGAAACCATATTTGCAATACTTGGTTATTCTATTAGACGACACCAGCGTCGCCTACTGCCATGCCAATAACCCACTCACCGAGCATCGCCTTATGCCGCTCGACACCCTGCGTAAGGCTATCCTCTTCGGCATGAAGCAGAACCTGATGATTCAGTATGTCTATCCGGACTACGACCTGCCCGAGGAGTACAACGCCGTGATAGAGAGTATCGACCATGTCAAGATTGGGCGTGATGTGCGGGTGTACAACGGCGTACCGGCGCACGCAGAGGGCAAGAACATTGTCCTGCGCTTGACGCTGACGGACTTTATCGCCCGTGTGTACGATATAGCACTGCTACTGCCCCAAGTTGCCCGCCTCAACATCTGCCTAACCGACATAGAGCACTTCACCGACGCACAAACCGAAGACTACAAAAAGGCACTCGACGCATTAGCAAAGGTGGTAGCAGGGCAGATAATTAAACAAGCAAACACGATCCAAAATGCCGCCCAATCCGGAACCCCCTCTCTGAGGGGGCAGGAGGAGTCGGAATTGGGTATGTCACTCAATCTCTTCGACCGTCTTTCGCTGACGGAGATGCACAACTGCGATGCGGGTGTAGGCAATATCACTATTGCGCCCAACGGCAAGTTCTATCTCTGCCCGGCGTTCTACTACGATGAGCAGACGGGCGTCTCGAACCGCATGAACCACAAAACCAAAGACGCTACCCGCTCGGTGGGCGATTTGGAGAACGGACTGAGCATACCGAACAAGCAACTCTTGCAACTCGACCATGCTCCACTCTGCCGTATCTGCGATGCGTACCAATGCCACCGCTGTATTTGGCTCAACGAGCGACTGACGTGGGACGCCAACACGCCCTCGCACCAACAGTGTGTCCTCGCCCACATAGAGCGCAACGCCACCCGCACCCTGCAGCAAGCCCTGCAAGAAGCAGGTTTCCAATTCCCCACCGAGATACCAAAGATAGACTACCTCGACCCATTCGATGTTAAACAAGAATGGTAGTAGAACAATTAGGAATTAGGAATTAGGAATTAGGAAGTGCGAAACTTTTTAATGGCTTTTTAATGGGCATTAATGGAGCATAAGCAATACGGAGAAAAACAAACTTATACGAAAAAAACATGAAAAAATTAGTAGGTCAGGTGACGTCTGACGAGAAAAACGAGATTCAGGCACTCTTCGAGCGCCGCAACGGCTTGTCGGAGTTGGCAAAGATACTGACTGCCGACAACAGCGAACTCTACGAGAAATTAGTCCACGACATGGGCGAGACAGGCACCAAGTTCCAAGCGTGGTGGGACACGATGGCACAAAAGTACCACTGGGAGTCCTGCGAGGGAGGCAATTGGGAGATAAACTTCGACACCTGCGAGATATTCCTGAATATACCGGAATAACAGATAACTAACAACAGCCTATCCATTGGAGCGCATACGCCTATTGGGGAGGTCGGAAATTTAAGGTCTTAATATGAAACTACTTATGATTGGAGCACCGGAGATTATATTCATCGTGCTGATTGTGCTGCTGCTTTTCGGCGGCAAGAAGATTCCCGAACTGATGAAAGGTTTGGGTAAAGGCGTGCGCTCGTTCAAGGAGGGCATGAGCGAAGTGGAAGAGGAGATAAAGAAACCTCTCGACAACACGCAGCCTAACGCACAGAACAACAACGGAATGCCTAACGCACAGAACAACGCCCCGCAGGCTAACGCACAGACGGACAACGCTCCGCAACAAGCACAAGACACGACCAACAATGGACAGCCACAATAACGAACAGAAGATGACCTTTTGGGAGCATGTCGAGGTGTTCCGAAAGGTTATCTTCCGTTGCTTGGCGGTGTGGGCAGTGTGTGCCGTGGCAGCCTTTTGCTTCAAGGACACACTGTTTGCAGTGCTTTTCGCGCCCTCTCGGTCGGACTTTATTCTCTATCGTGGGCTGTGTTGGCTGGCGGAGAAGACGGGCTGGCAGTCGCTCTGTATGGGCGATTTTGAGACACGCTTTATCAATACAGAACTCGCCTCGCAGTTTATGATACACCTCGAGGTGGCGTTGGTGTTCGGCTGCCTGGTGGCGGCACCATACTTGATTATCCAACTCTACGGCTTCGTTGCGCCCGCACTCTACGAGCAGGAGAAGCGTTACTCGGTACTGCTGATATTCTTCGGCGTGCTGCTCTTTGTGTTGGGGGTAGTGCTCAACTATTTGATTATCTTTCCGTTTGCCTTTAGATTCTTGAGCACCTATCAGGTGCAGGAAGCAGTGGTCAATCAGATTGCGCTCAAGTCGTATATCTCTACGCTGCTCGTGCTGTCGCTCTTGATGGGTATCCTCTTCGAGATACCGATTGTGGCGTATTTCTTAGCCAAATTGGGGCTGATTGATGCCCCGCTGCTGCGGCAATACCGTAAGCATGCTTTTGTGGTGCTGTGCATCATTGCCGCAGTCATCACGCCGACAGCAGATGTATTCACGCTGCTGCTCGTTACTGTCCCCCTCTATTTTCTCTACGAACTAAGCATCCTCGTAGTAGCCCGCACAAGGGCAGTAAGCAATTAGGCTATCGATTCCTTTCCGGAAACTGTAGGTTGCATTTGGCGTATTGTTGCCATTTAGAAACGCTTTTTTCGACAGAAAAGCGGGCGGGGTTTGTATATATTCAGCTTTTATTGTAACTTTGTGCGCTTTTAGGTAAGGCAGTGGTTCGGGAAATTCAAAAGATACAATCTTGAGAGAGTCTCGAAATATCGATTCGAGAGAATCTCGAAATATCAATTCGGGAGAGTATAAGGGAAGCAAGGACCACAGTACCTAAAAAGCACAACCGCCAACAAATATACTGACCATATACAAAACAATGAAAGCAAAAACTCTCACATTATCTCTCGCAGGGCTGCTCCTGCTTTCCTCATCTTTCTCATTCCGAGTAGCCGCGGCCGAACTTACGGCGGCAGCGGACCTGCCTGCGTACTACACTGCAGTGGATGGGCAATCCGGCAAGAATCTTTTCGACGAAGTGCATACGGTTGCCAAAGTAGGGTATGATGGATTGTCCTATAAAAAATTATGGACTGCCTACAAAACAACGGACTTACAAGCGAATGGTAAAATATGGGATATGTATAGTGATTGTAGTTTTACTTATAGTAGCGACCAATGCGGTAACTACAGCAGTGAGTGCGATTGCTACAATCGGGAACACTCCATCCCAAAATCGTGGTTCGGGGGAGCAGAAAGTCAGCCCGGCGCAGACCTATTTCACATTGTTCCGACTGATGG
>CAVKVE010000059.1:4048-13326 GCA_963659655.1 Bacteroidaceae bacterium
GTGGCACTGCTGCTGAAATGGCATCGTGAAGACCCTGTATCGCAGAAGGAGATAGACCGCAACAACGGTATTCAGCAGACGCAAGGCAACCGCAACCCGTTTATTGACTACCCCTATTTGGTAGAGTATATATGGGGCAAACACGCAGGCGAGACGGTAAAACTATCAAACCTTATCAACTCATCCGATTCTCGTTTCGTACCGGGGCAGAGCGATGGTTACGCCGGCGATGAGACGACTGCTATCGAAGAGGTAGAGTTCGTACCTGTAGAGCCGACCGCAAAGAAAGTACTCCGCAACGGACAACTGCTCATTATCCATGGGCAAGAAGTCTATAATGCGCAAGGGCAGTTAATCAATAATTAACAATTAATAATTAATAATTAACATGCAGCGTTGATAACTTGTTGGTGGGGGAAAAAGTTCTTACAATGAACGGCAAAGCCCACAAACACGAAGTCATTAACACGCAGTCACAAACACAAAGTCATAAACACAAAGTCATAAACACGCAGCGAAGCGTAGTCATCAACACGCAGTCACAAACACGCAGCGAAGCGCAGTCATCAACACAAAGTCACAAACACGCAGCGAAGCGCAGTCATCAACACGCAGTCACAAACACGCAGCGAAGCGCAGTAAATAACGCGAAGCAGAAAAAAACAACACAAATCAATATAATATCATGGCAGAAGAAAAATTGAATTTGTTGGCTGATTTTCCCGCCGTCTCAACCAAGACATGGAAAGAGAAAATCATTACCGACCTCAAAGGTGCTGACTTCGACAAGAAGTTGGTATGGCGCACTCCGGAGGGCTTCAATGTACAACCTTTTTATCGTCGTGAAGACCTCAAAGGACTCAAAACAACCGTTTCCGCACCGGGTGAATTTCCGTATGTGCGGGGTACCAAGACAAACAACGAATGGGCTATCCGTCAGAACATTTGCGCCTGCAAGAATGCACGCAAAGCCAACGCCAAAGCCCTCGAAGTACTGAACAAGGGCATTACCTCGCTCGGGTTCTGTCTCGACAAAGAGAAACTGAACTATCGCTTTATCAAGACCCTGCTCAACGACATCAAAGCAGATGCTATCACCATCAACTTTACCATTTGCCCGTGTGCGGCTCCCGAATTAGCGAACATCTTGGTTCGTTACTACGGACGCATGGGATATGATGTGAAACATATGCAGGGTTCTATCAATGTGGACCCCATACGCAACATGCTCATCAAGGGCAAACGCCTTTCTCGTGAGGCAGTGGCTGCCAAGATTGCGGCTGTCGTTAAGGCGGCTAAATCGCTGCCGGGCTATCGTGTGGTAGGCGTTAACTCCGTGATACTCAATAACTCCGGTGCTTACTGCGCACAAGAGTTGGCATACGCCTTGGCGTGGGGTGCTGACTATATGACCATGCTTACCGAAGCGGGCGTACCCAACTATAAGGCGGCCAATGCGATTCGCTTCAACATGGGTATCGGCGGCAACTACTTTATGGAGATTGCCAAATTCCGTGCAGCGCGTCTGCTGTGGGCAAAGATTGTGGAGGCATACAAAGCGCCGACTTTCACTGCCGCACTCAAAGAGGCAGCCAAAATGAATGTCAGTGCAGAGACAAGCCGTTTCAACATGACGATCTTCGATGCATACGTCAATCTGCTCCGTTCGCAAACCGAGACGATGTCTGCCGCTATTGCAGGCGTCGATGAGATAGTGGTAACGCCGTTTGATGTAACTTTTGAGGAACCGACTGATTTTGCAGAGCGTATTGCCCGCAACCAACAACTGCTGCTCAAAGAAGAAGCCCATTTCGATAAGGTGGTAGACCCTGCTGCAGGCTCGTTCTATCTGGAGAACCTGACACACGCTATCGCCACGGAGGCATGGAAACAATTCCTCGCCATCCAAGAGCAAGGCGGTATGTATGAGATGGTGGCCGCAGGAAAGGTGCAAGCCGCTATTCAGGAGAACCTCACGAAGCGTCTGGCCGATGTGGCAAAACGCAAAGAGGTGCTGCTCGGCTCGAACCAATATCCTAACTTCACGGAGAAAGCCGCCAAGAAAATTAAGAATACCGATTGCGGCTGTGGCTGCTGCGCTACGCACAATAACGAGATTCCCGCTCTGCCGGTGGCTCGTGCAGCCGAAGAGTTCGAGGCACTGCGTTTGGAGACAGAAGCCGCCAAGAAACAACCGGTTGCTTTCATGCTCACTATTGGCAACTTAGCGATGCGTATTGCTCGTGCACAGTTCTCGTGCAACTTCTTGGCTTGCGCAGGATACAAAGTAATCGACAACAACGGATTCAAGACCGTAGCAGAAGGTATCAAGGCTGCTCGCAAAGCCAAAGCGGACATTATTGTACTCTGCTCGAGCGATGACGAATATGCTACCCTTGCACCCGAGGCATGGAAGAAACTGCAAGGTGCCAAGGAGATATTCATTGTGGCAGGTGCCCCTGCCTGCATGGAAGACCTGCAGAAACTCGGCATCGAGAACTTCATCCATGTGCGTTGCAATGTCCTCGACACGCTGAAAGCACTCAACAAACAACTTCTAAACAAGTAGCCGTATGAAACCGAATTTCAAAGATATTGATATCAACAAAGTGGCTGCTTCCCATGTAGAAGGAGCCAATGAAGCCAACTGGCAGACACCCGAACTCATCGATGTCAAGCCGATATACACCAAAGAGGACCTCGAGGGTATGGAACACCTCGACTATGTATCGGGTATTCCGCCGTTCTTGCGTGGTCCGTATAGTGCCATGTACCCGTTGCGTCCTTGGACTATCCGTCAGTACGCCGGATTCTCTACGGCTGAGGAATCGAATGCATTCTATCGTCGTAACCTTGCCAGCGGTCAAAAAGGTCTGTCCGTTGCCTTCGACCTGCCGACCCACCGTGGCTACAATGCCGACAACATGCGTGTGGTTGGCGATGTCGGAAAAGCAGGTGTAAGTATCTGCTCCATTGAGGATATGAAAGTTTTGTTTGCGGGCATTCCGTTGAACAAGATGTCTGTCTCCATGACCATGAACGGTGCTGTGCTGCCTATCTTGGCATTCTACATCAACGCCGGCTTGGAGCAGGGTGCTAAACTCGAAGAGATGGCAGGCACTATCCAGAACGATATTTTGAAGGAATTTATGGTGCGTAATACCTATATTTACCCACCTAAGTTCTCGATGAAGATTATTGCCGACATCTTCGAATACACCTCGCAGAAGATGCCGAAGTTCAACTCTATCTCTATCTCCGGCTACCACATGCAAGAGGCAGGTGCTACGGCAGATATCGAGTTGGCTTACACGCTTGCCGACGGTATGGAATACCTGCGTGCGGGTATCAATGCCGGAATGGATGTCGATGCGTTTGCACCGCGTCTGTCCTTCTTCTGGGCTATTGGTATGAACCACTTTATGGAGATTGCCAAAATGCGTGCAGGTCGTATGCTGTGGGCAAAGATTGTGAAATCGTTCGGAGCAAAGAACCCGAAATCGATGGCACTGCGTACCCACTGCCAGACTTCCGGATGGTCGCTCACAGAGCAAGACCCGTTCAACAATGTAGGTCGTACTTGTATCGAAGCCATGGGTGCCGCACTCGGTCATACGCAGTCGCTGCACACAAACGCTCTCGATGAGGCAATTGCCCTGCCGACCGACTTCTCGGCTCGTATTGCCCGTAACACGCAGATTTACATTCAGGAAGAAACAAAAATCTGTAAGGAAATCGACCCATGGGGCGGCTCGTACTATGTAGAGAGCCTCACGCAAGAGTTGATGGACAAGGCATGGGAGCATATCCAAGAGATTGAAAAGTTGGGTGGTATGGCGGCTGCTATTGAGACTGGTATTCCTAAGATGCGTATCGAGGAAGCCGCTGCCCGTACACAGGCGCGTATCGACTCCGGCACACAGAAGATTATCGGTGTCAATGAGTACCGACTCGACCACGAGGATCCCATTGATATTCTGGAGATTGATAATACCGCTGTTCGTGAGGAACAGGTGGCGCGACTCAAAGAGTTGCGTGCCAACCGCGATGAGAAAGCTGTGCAGGAGGCACTTGCCGAGATTACCGCTACCGTACAGGAGTGGGCAGACGGCAAGAAATGTTCGCACAACTTGCTCGATTTGGCAGTGAAAGCTGCAGGACTTCGCGCAAGTCTGGGAGAAATCTCCGACGCTTGCGAGAAGGTAGTAGGACGATATAAAGCAACCATTAGAACTATTTCAGGCGTGTACGCATCAGGAACTAAAAACGACAGTGATTTTGTCCGCGCACAAGAACTCACTGCAGCCTTCGCAAAGAAAGAAGGTCGTCAACCTCGTATTATGATTGCCAAGATGGGGCAAGATGGGCACGACCGTGGTGCCAAAGTAGTAGCAACCGGCTATGCCGACTGTGGATTCGATGTGGATATGGGACCATTGTTCCAAACTCCGGAAGAGGCAGCCAAGCAAGCTGTTGAGAACGATGTCCATGTGTTGGGTGTCAGCTCGTTGGCAGCGGGACACAAAACGCTTATTCCGCAAGTGATTGCCGAATTGAAGAAACTCGGTCGTCCTGACATCATGGTCATCGCAGGCGGTGTCATTCCTGCACAAGACTACGATTTCTTGTACAAAGCAGGTGTAGCCGCTATCTTTGGTCCGGGTTCGCCGGTAGCCAAATCGGCTTGCACCATTATGGAACTGCTCATGCAGGAATAGGTCTTCGACCTATACAGAAAAGAAAAGGAGTGTCTTTGTGGGCACTCCTTTTCTTCTTTAAACACCAACTGTTGCAACCCATTATTACCTATTAGCAACAGACAAGCAAATATGCTATTGCGCAAACCATAAAAAAGGTGTATCTTTGCATCACCATAAAGATCCCTATTTATACAGAATGACCGCGCGAGAGGCACTACAATACTATTGGCACTACGATGATTTTCGCCCACTACAAGCCGATATCATCCGCTCTATTCTGTCCGGGCAAGACACCCTTGCTCTTATGCCAACAGGGGGAGGAAAAAGCCTATGCTTTCAGGTGCCAACCATGGTGCGCTGCACCGAACATTGGACAACTGGCGAACAAGAGAACGAGCCGTCACAAGGTATTTGTTTGGTTATCACACCCCTTATTGCATTGATGAAGGACCAAGTGGAGAACTTGCACCAACACAATATCCGAGCTGCAGCCATCTACACAGGAATGACACACGACCAACAAAAAGTAGCACTCGACAATTGCCAATTCGGTCCCTATCATTTTCTATATGTTTCCCCCGAGCGATTAGAAAGTCCGGACTTTCGCAAACGACTCCTGCAGCTACCTATAGTACTGATTGCTGTTGATGAGGCACATTGTGTCAGTCAGTGGGGCTACGACTTCCGACCTTCTTACTTGCGAATTGCAGAGATTCGAGATATTCTGCCCGATGTTCCCATTTTGGCACTAACTGCTACTGCTACGCCCGAGGTGGCTAACGACATACAAGAGCAGCTGCATTTCCGACAAAAAAATCTATTACAGAAGAGTTTTCATCGGGACAACCTACAATATATTGTCCGCTACACCACTGAGAAAGAAAAACAAATTATTCACATTCTCAGTCACGTAGCGGGTTCGGCTATTGTCTATGTGCGCAATCGGGCTCGCACAGTGGAAATAGCCAACCTACTCTGCCAAGCCGGACTTCCTGCCGATTTCTACCATGCAGGACTTACTACTACAGAACGCAATGAGAAACAAAATGCGTGGAAACAATACGATGGAAAAAACGGTACTCGTATTATGGTGTGTACCAATGCCTTCGGTATGGGAATCGACAAACCGGATGTGCGAGTAGTCATCCATCACGATTTGCCGGATAGCCTCGAGGCCTACTACCAAGAAGCCGGACGAGGTGGGCGTGACGGCAAAACTGCCTATGCGGTCTTGCTATACAATGCCAAAGACAAGACCAAAGCAGAGAAACGAGTATCCGACAACTATCCACCCAAAGAATTTGTCGAGAAAGTGTATAATTGCACCTGCGACTTCTTCCAAATTGCTCTGGGATTTGGTTATCAAAAGTCCTTTTCGCTACATATAGACCAGCTCTGTTCCGTTATGCGGCTGCCTATCTTGCAGACCTATTCGGCGCTACATCTCCTCGACCAAGCAGGCTATATTCGATTTGAAGAAGACCATGAGACACGCCCTCGCGTCATGCTCCATACAACTTTCTCCCAGCTACGCGATTACCATTTTGATGCCGAGCGTACCGGTCTGTTGGAATATCTCATGCGCCACTATCCCGGAATTTTCACCGACTTTCAATATATCAATTTGGAGGCCATCTCCGAGGCTTGCAACTGCCATGTTCCTGTACATAAACTTTTGGCAGAACTGGCTCAGCATCATGTTCTCACCTATATACCACGCACTGTGGCATGCACCTTTACCCTAATACAAGAACGGGTTGATTCTATTTGGTTATCGCCTAAAGTGTACGAGGAACGCCTACAGCAATATATCACACGCCTACAATCGATGATAGAGTATGCCGAGCAGACACAGTTTTGTCGCGAGCAATTGCTACTTGCTTATTTTGGAGAGACCGATGCTCCAGTCTGCGGACATTGCGATGTATGCCGTACTCGAGCAAAAGAAGAAGCCAACAACGAGTAATCTCCTACCCTATACAAAAAGGCTGTCCTTTGTCGGGACAGCCTTTTATTTTGTTCTTTATTTCGTTCGTTTTGTTTTCTTTTCTTTGCTTCCAAAAAGCGAGAAATGCACATACCGTTTTGGGTTCGCTTTTAGATCCGTCAACAAAGAGTCTGCCGAAACCACGGTTGCATCTATGTTCTGATAGAGCGATTTATCATGCAACAGCATTCCTATCGTACCACTATCTGAACGGAAATCGGCAACTGCAAGATTCACATTTTCAATGGTTGAATCCAATCGTTGAACTGTGGCTGCAATATCCGCCTTATCCACATTGGCTGCAATAGAGCGTATAGAAACCATTGCACTATCTACATTATCCACAATTGCCGGAACCTTATTTGCCATCAGCCCTTTGACATCATACGATACAATTGCCAAGTCTGTTGAAATAGCATCGATATTCTCCAGCGAATTTTTCAAGTGGTCATTGTCCAACTGACTATTGAGTTGGGCCACCAAACTATCAATACCCTCAACCGTATTTCCCAACGAAGCTAACAAATCGGTTTGCAGACTTTCAACCAATCCGGGTACATAGACTGTCGGCAAGGTAGCCCCCGATTCACACAAGTCGGAAGAATGGTCGGATGGCAATTGCAATTCTATAGCCATACTTCCTAAGAGTCCATCAGCTACGAGTGCCATTTTAGTGCCTTTTGGCAGATTTATATCTCGATTTATCGAAATATCAACTATGAACGCACTATCACGGGTAAAATCGTAGTGAATCTTATCTACCTGTCCCACTTTATAGCCATGAATATAAACGGGTGCCTGCTCCTCCAATTTATGCAAATCGTTATACACACCATGAAAGGCATACATAGAGGAAAATATATTCACTCCCTTCAGAAAATTAAATCCAAAGAACAGCAAGAAAATACACAAGACGGCTAAGATACCGACCTTGATTTCACGCGCATATTTCACCATAAATATTTTAATTTGCATCGTTTTTATTAGAACTGTCTCACCTTTGTGCGAAAGCATAAACGCAAGACTTTTCCTTTAATCTATAATTCGAAAATCGTAATTCTTTACTCGTTAGCCTTCGGCTCCATCTTGATGATCCAACAATCGGGAAACAGGTTTTGGATTTTTTCCTTTGCCTTCACAACTTCATCTCGATTGGTCGACTCCCCATAATAGTACTTATACCATCCGTCCAACTGCAGGCACTTGCATTTCAGTCCGTGCAAGCGAGAGTCGTTTTCTGCCACCGGCACCTTAGAAGCTAATATCTGAATCGCATACACCGGCAACGCCACTACATTTTCTTTTTGAGAAATACTATCGGTCACAGCCACTTCTGCTGACTGTTTTTCCACAGTAGTACTATCTTTCTGTGTTTCATCCACTTGCTTTACGGACTCTGCTTTGAGTGAATCATTCTCAGTTGTCACCTGCGCAGGTTTTGCATTTGTATCCATTTGTGGTGCTGCTTTTCTATGAACAAACTGCGCAAATGCATTGCATATCGATTGAGCTATCTCCTGCTGTCCTTTCGTCGAATTCAAATACTTCTCTTCTTCCGGATTCGAAATAAAACCCATTTCAAATAAGATACTCGGACATGCAGACTTCAACAATACCCAAAAGGCTGCTTGCCTCACCCCTCGTTCGGCTCGATTCAGTTTCTCTACACACTGACGCTGCACAAGAGTGGCGAACTGGAGCGATTGGTCCATATAGGCATTCTGCATCAGTTCGAACATAATATACGAGTCTATCGAATTCGGATCAAACCCTTGATAGGCAGTTTGATAATCGGCCTCCAATTTGATAACCGAGTTCTCTCGCATTGCCACATCTAAGTTTTTGTCCATTTTCTCCGTTCCGAGTACAAATGTTTCCACTCCCTGTGCAGACTTCGATTCCGATGAATTGGTGTGAATACAGATAAACAAATCTGCATTATTCGCATTCACTATATCTGCACGCTGTTGAAGCGGAAGAAAAATATCCGTTTGGCGAGTATATACCACTTTAATATCCGGAAATTGTTCGCTCAGCATCTTGCCCACCAATAGCGACACATCCAAATTCAAGTTTTTCTCCTGCGATATTTTCCCCACTGCACCCGGGTCTTTTCCACCATGCCCTGCATCAATCACCACAGTATAGGGTTTAGGAGTAACCGGTTTTGCCATCAGCGGACTATACAGCAAAAACAGTCCGCCGCAGAGCAAAAACAAAGGATGTATATATTTCGATAGTCGCATATCCGCACAATTTGGCGACAAAGTTACACTTTTTTACTGAAATTGCCAAGCATAGACCTCTTTTTTGCCAATCCACTCCCCAAACAATCCCTAATCTATGCATCATTTATGCCATACGGCAAATTTCAATCCCTTGTTCTCCCTGGTATTGAGCCATACAAAATCGGCTGTCCAACCTATTGTCAGACAGCCGATTTCTATCATTCAGCCAAACGGAACTACATAGCAGCCTCCGCTCAGCGTACTTTTTCTATTACTTCTCCTCGTTGTAAGCTTCCCACGAGGTCTGGAGCATACGCTGATACGAGCGATAGCGCCATTGTGCGTTCTCCTTTGCTGCATTGA
>CAVKVE010000060.1:0-13113 GCA_963659655.1 Bacteroidaceae bacterium
TGCCTTGCGCTGAATAATAGTGAGAGTTTGGCGTTGAGTTAGGCAGATAGTTGTGAACCGCTAAGCAAAAAAAGAATTTACGCCTGAATGACGCACCGTTCTATTTCAAAGCACGGTAGATGCCACCGGGCAGCGCCTTGACAAATCGGTGCATCTCCATCATCATCAGCTCGGCAGATACATCGGCGTAGGGCATAGCCATCTCCATGACGACCATATTGATATGCATCCCATCCTCCTGTTCGTGGAGCTTGGCGAGCAGCTTCTTTTGCGTGTCCGACAGCAGTCCGAACAGATCTAACTCGGTCTGCACCCGCACAGGCTTCGATTTCGGTTCCCATTGCATGGCAGCTATCAGGTCGTCAGCGCCCTCGATAAGCATGGCTTTCTGGCTGCGTATCAGGTCGTTGCAGCCGCGTGAGTCTTCATCGGTTGGACGGCCCGGAAAAGCGAATACATCGCGGTCGTAGTCCAACGCCATCTGTGCCGTGATGAGCGACCCGCCTTTGGCTTTTGATTCGATCACAACCACTGCATCCGCCAACCCCGCCACGATGCGATTGCGTGCCACAAAATTCATTTGCAGCGGCGTGGTCTTGCTCATATATTCGGTGAGAATACCGCCCTTTTTCAGCGCTTGTACGGCGACGGGTCGGTGTATGCTCGGGTACATCATATCCAGTCCGTGTGCAGGGATGATGAGCGTCTGCAGCCCCGCTTCGATGGCGGCACGATGCGCTGCTACATCCACGCCGTAGGCAAGCCCGCTGATGATGGTCACGCCGTCTGTCTTGTCGGCAAGGTCGAGCACAAACTGTCGCGTGGTTTCCTTGCCTCGTTCGGTGGCGGAGCGTGTACCGACTATCGAAATCATCTTGCCTTGGTTGCGGTCCATATTTCCCAAAGAGAACATCACCAATGGGCGATCTGGGCATTGCCGCAGCCGATAAGGGTAGTTCTCGTCGAGGCAGGTCGACACCTGCACATGGTTCTGCTCGATGAAATCCACCTCTGCTTCCGCCCGTTTCAGCGATTTGGACATGTCTTTGACTGAAATATGCTTCCATACCTCAGTGGCCGTTCCGTATTCGTCTAGCAGAGCAAGACCTTTGCGCGTTTGGTTGCGGAAAAGGTCGGCTAATGCGATGTGGTAGAGGGTTTCTTTTTCCATAGCAGGTAGATTGTCCAAACAATACTGATGCCGATAGTGGCGCCCAAAATGTCTGCCGCCATGTCTGCCCAGTCACCGCTGCGGGTGCGGGTGCAGTAGGCTTGCAGCAGCTCCATCAGTCCGCCGTAGATCCAGCTCAGGCTCCATACTCCGACGGCGTGGCGCAGCTTGTCGTGTCGGTTGCGTAGCGCTCCGTAACCCCACACGGCAGCCAACCCCACATACATTAGGGTATGCCAAAACTTGTCGCTGCATTGGTGTTGCAGCGGCAAGTTCGGATTTTCCATCAGCGACAGCCAAGCTATCGCACAGAGTACGAGTAGGGTAGGAATGTAGGCGAGCGGACGCTTCATAGTTTCTGTCCGAAACACAGGTCGCCTGCGTCGCCGAGTCCGGGAACGATATATTTCTTTTCGTTCAGTATCGGGTCGATAGCGGCGCACCAGAGCGTGATGTCGTCCGGCAGCGTCTTTTTCAAATATTTCACGGCCTGGGTCGTGCCAATGGTGCAGCATAGGTGCGTCTGTGCGGGCGTGCCATGTGCCATCAGGGCGCGGTAGGCTACCTCCATCGACATACCGGTGGCGAGCATCGGGTCGACCAGAATCAGCGTTTTGCCGTCCAGCCGAGGTGCGGCGAGATATTCCGCCACAATCTCTATCTCTTGCTGCCCGTTGACATTGCGTCCCATGCGGCGGTAGGCGCTCAGGAATGCATTTTCGGCGTTGTCGAACATATTCAAAAATCCCTGGTGCAGCGGCAGCCCGGCACGCAGAATGGTGCCCAGCACCACTTGGTCGGATATCGATTGCGCCTCGGTGGCTGCGAGCGGGGTCTGTACAGGCACACTCTCGTAGTGCAGCGTCTTGCTCACCTCGTACGCCATCAGTTCACCGATACGCTCGATGTTTCGGCGGAAATGCAGCCGGTTTTTCTGTATCTCGACATCGCGAATCTCGCGCATATATTGGCTGAGGAGCGAGTTTTTCTCCGACAGATTGATAACCTTCATGGTGTTGTGGAATATAGATTATTTCCCCTTAATGGCAGCTTTTACGGTCTTCAGCTCGGCCTTGATGGTGCTGACATTGGTTTTCTGGGTGGCTTGCAGCTGCTTCAAGTCGGTCTCTTTGTTCTGAATTTCCAAGTTGAAGGCAGCCAAGGCTTCCTGCTCATCGGGCAATTTCTCGATAATTTTTGCGATGCTTTTCAGACGGCCCTCCACCTCTTTTATCGAACGCTCGATATTGCTTTTCTCTGTTTCCAACTCTTTGCGGTTGTTGTCGCGGGTCTCGCTGGTCAGGCGGGTCGTTTTCTGGATGCGGGTGGTCTGTTTCTCGATGGTCTCACGCATGTCGCAGAGCTTGTCTTGCTCGCTGTTGTATAGCTTTTGCAGCGCGGTGTAGGTGCTTTCTTTCTGTTTCAGATAGGCTGCAACATCTTTTGCGTGAATCTTTTCGTCTTTCAGCTCTTTGGCAGCATCGCTGAGCGATTTTTTGTTGGCGTCTTGAACATCCTGGATGCGTTGCAGTTCCGATTTGTACATCGCCAAATTGTTCGCATATTGGGTGCGCATACTGTCCAGCGAGAATTGCGCCAGTTCGATGTTCAGCGGAGATACATGTTGGGCAGACAGCCCCATACTCATTGCCAATACGGCAAGTGCTAAGATAGACTTTTTCATATTCGTTATGTGATTTGATTTTCGGTTTTTCAGCCTGCAAAATTACATAAATTTATGCAATTATGCAAACGGTCTCGATGGGCGGCGTGCTCTCTCAAATTTTCTCCGCCACTCCATAGAAAACTATGCCTGCATAAACAAACCATCTCAAACTTTTCTGCGGTCTGAGATGGTTTGCTGTTATTCTCCATTTTTCCATTTTTCGATGTCTTCGGGCTTTATTGAAAAAGTGTAGTTGTTGTATCCTCTTTGTGAACACGCCCATTGGTAGTCATACATCCATTGATCGTGATTGTATGGGTTGTGGTATGTGTTGATGTTTGCTTTGTCCCATGCCACAATCAATGTGTCGTTTCTGTATAATCGAATGGTGTCGGTGCAGATAGCATCATCGAAAAAATGATAGTCTTTATGTTTCCCGGCGAGTGATTTTGAAATGCTGGTTCCGTGTAGGGTATCATTTGTTGCTGTAAATGCAAAGGTTGAGCTGTTTGTGTGTGGAATATTTCTGCCGACATATTCGATGAATATAGTATCGTTCATAACAAGTGTGCTATCTACTCGGAACCAATAGGTCTCGTGATATGGAAACGCTTTCAACCAACAAATTCCCAATATACCCAATTCGACGCAGCTACTAAAAGATAGGCTTATCCCCAACAATGTTAGCATTTGAATGATTTTGCGCATAATTTTACTCCTTCCATCCATTCCATTTCTTTATAATTCCATCTACATCCTCTTCTTTTAGCCCCATTTGTATCCATCGACCTTTCAATGCTTCCAATGGGAATGCTGTTATTCTCCATTTTTCCATTTTTCGATGTCTTCTTCTCGAATAAAGAAAAGATATTGTACCGGACCTAACTTACATCCTAATCTTTGTTGATAAAATATCCATTCATCCTTGTTGTAAGGCGTATGGTAACTATCAACAACAGATTTTTCCCATACTTTTAATAGGGTGTCGTTTCGATAAAGTCGAATGGTATCTGCGCAGATGGCATTATCGTAGAAATGCAAATCTTTATGTTTGCATACTTTCTTTTTAATATTTATCCTTAATACAGTATCCTTTTCTGCGAATTTGTGGATGGATTCACTATAATAGATTGTTTTCTTGTCTGTTATATTCTGAGGAATTTTGCTCCCAACATACTCAATGGATATTGTATCAGCTTTGATCCGATAAGTGCTATCTTCATTATATATAGTGTCTGCCTTTACAAGTGTATTATCCACAACAAAATCGTATATCTCTTGTTCGTTAGGGTTGTAATAAAAGAAAAAATAGAGTGCCATCATTTCTGTGCAGCTACTGAATGTTAAGCAGATGCCCAGTAACGATAATAATATAATTGTTTTCCGCATAGTTACTTCCCCTCCCATCCATTACGCCTTTTGATTATTTCATCTATCACGTCCTCTTTTGTCCCATTTGTATCCATCGTCCTCTCAGAGCCTCTAAAGGGAATGCTATCATTCTCCATTTTCCCATTTTTCAATATCCTCTTGTGTTATCGAGAAGTAATAGACATTTGAGACATTTTCCCAACATCCGCCAGACTGACCTATGGTCCATTGGTTATGATTGTATATATTATGATGCGTGTTGATAATTGCTTTATCCCATTCTACAATCAGTGTATCATTTCTATATAGTCGGATGGTATCGGTGCAGATGGCATCGTCAAAGAAAATGTAAGTATCAGCCTTGCTGTCAATCTTTTTTGAGATGCCGATATCCAATCCTTTAATTATTGAGGTAAATGTATAGTTTGTATCATCATAATAGGATGTATAATTGTCGGAAATAATACGTGGAATTCGTCCGCTAACAAATTCTACCGATAGGGTATCAGTTGTAACAAGCGATTTGTCAACATAAATAATGTATGTTTCTTGCAGTGGCGAGTTTTTGCTTTTTATCCAGAAACCACCGATTATAATCATCTCTACACAACTACAAAAAGAAAAAATAATAATGAATAAAAAGACTAGTATAATGATATGTTTCCGCATGGTTATTTCCCCTCCCATCCATTACGCCTTTTGATTATTTCATCTATCACTTCTTCTTTTAGTCCCATTTGTATCCATCGCCCTCTCAATGCTTCCAATGAATGTACTTCTGGGTTTAATGTTTTGTACAAATCACCATATGTATATCCCATAGTATGCGCATAATTTCCGACATCTATCATTATATTGGGATTATACCAATCATTGTTATTTATGTAGGGGACTATGTCTAAATTGCAGGAATATAAGTCTTTTATTAAATAGAAGTTTCCGCTATAGTATCCCCACATCTCGCCCACTCCGCAGTATCCGGCATACTCCCCGGTTTTATCATTTCCATATCCGGAGTTATCAATAATGTGTGTTATATAGTGATCCCAATAGGTATCTCCTACAGCAAGATAGTGCCCAACATGCGATAGCTCGTGATAAATGGTGCTTGATAGTTCTGTAGTACTGCTATGAATATCTTGATTGCTATATATAAACATATCAGGTGTCAATAGAATACTGGATACGATTCCGATATGCAGTGCCACTAGTATCTTAGCGGTCGTGCACCATCCTCCATTTGCGTAGTGCAACAGTGGCGTGCTACCATTCCAATCTGGTTGTCCGGGTAATACCCATATATGCAATCCGTATGCAGTCGGAATGCCATACTCATTGTTGAAATACATATTTTTCATCAACGCATTGTTGATGGTGGCGTACCGCCATGCGACGGAGTTCGTTTCGCACGGATAGTCAAATCCGTCCTTCGAATGTTTCTTCAGTGGGTGTAGTTTCGATCCTAATAAGGGGACTACCGGGAAAATGGATGTCTGCGTAGGCACATTGTAGAACCGAATCCAATAATATACTTTCGTACGGAAAGGTCTTGTGGATTTATAGTGTCCATCTTCATCTAATGTGCCCCGATATACTTTGATAAAATTGTGTAGAATGACTTGCGCACCATTAATGCCGTCTAAATGATCCGTGTAGGTGTTGCGTACGGTAAAATACCCGGTAGGATACGCTTTCGATAGCCACCCTTTTTTCGCTTTGCTTAGTCTGCGAGCCGGGCTTTTCATTTGTTCATCGGTCGGCGTTTCTCCGCCAATGTCGGTCAGGTTGTGCGCTTTCAGCAATTCCTCGTAATAGATTATGTCTTCGTTCTCCCATTCAGATAGGTTGTAGGTCAGCTTGTAGGCAACATATTCCAATACGCCGATACCGTCTATTTCCCCTTCTTCAACATCTTCTTTTTCTGTCGGGATGTATAGGTTATTTAGGATTTCCACCTTCCCGAATTCCGGCAATTTTTGCGTCTTGGGTACGACAGCATACTGCCATGTATATGAACCATCTGCGCTTTTATCTTTATAGTAGGAACCATTATGCACAATTTCTCTGTCCATAGGAATACCTAAATAACAGGTACTGGTATCAGACAGTAAGTTCTCAAATTCGATGGAGTCGGTGGGTAATACACGAAAATAAATATCTGTGACATGAGGCTCATCGGGTCTGTTTTTCGCTATTTCGAGAATGTCGCTTTCTACAAGGATGGAATATGCCTTTTGCATATTTTCTATGTCGTACGGATTTAATCGTTCAGCGCCCAATACAATTTGGTCGCTCTCGGTGTATCCCTCGATATATTCCTCATCGGGGACTACTGCGGTTCCTGTGTCTTCGTCTGTCGCAACATCTGTGTGCGACAAATCGGAGCAACCGGCCAAAAGACTACCTACCAATAGTCCTTGCCATACCAAGTTGTGTACTAATTTTTTCTTCATACCAAGTGTGTTTTGTGAAATTGATTATGTCGGAAATACGATAGTGTCTGTAGCGGCCTACTTGTAACTTTTCTAAAACACGCTGCAAATGTACAATGAAAAATCCATACTTGCAACATTATGTATGATTATTTTGCAAAAAACGCAATAATATGTCAAAACTGCGTATTTATTAAATGCATTGTGTGCCTTTGCGGCTTGTTTGTTGCTATCTTGTTGTGTATGTGGCAGAAAAGCAGTACCTTTGTCGCTCAATGGAGTTAAATACTATTCAACAGCAGACCGACGAGCGTTTTATGGCCCTTGCTCTGCATGAGGCGGAAGCGGCTTTTCGGCAGGGCGAGGTGCCTGTGGGGTGCGTCGTGGTGTCGCAGGGGCAGATTATCGGGCGTGGGCATAATTTGACAGAGACGCTTGCCGATGTCACGGCGCACGCCGAGATGCAGGCGCTCACAGCGGCAGCCGCCACATTGGGCGGCAAGTATCTGCCGGAGGCCACGCTCTATGTCACGGTTGAGCCGTGCATTATGTGTGCCGGTGCCATTGGTTGGGCGCAGGTGTCTCGTGTGGTCTATGGTTGTGCCGACCCCAAGCGCGGTTTTCAGACTTTTGCTCCCCGTGCATTGCATCCTCGTGCCACGGTCACGCAGGGGGTCTTAGAGCCGCAGTGCCGCGAGTTGATGCAGCGTTTCTTTGCCGCTCGCCGTTAGCGAGTAGAGTTGTGCCACTTGATGTGGAGTATTGCTAACAGAAATTTATAGTCCCTAATTACTATAATAGTTATGAAAAAGCCTTCTTTTCGTTCGGTTTCGTTCCCCAAGGATATTTTTCGTATTCTTATCTTTGCTGCATTGGCGGTTCTGACGGTGATTCTGTTCCCCCGTTATACCACATCGTTCCGTTATCATTTCGAGGTGGGTAAGCCGTGGGGCTACGAGTTGGTGACGGCAGAGTTCGATTTCCCGATCTATAAATCCGACCAACAGATTCAGGATGAGCAGAAGCGCCTGCTTTCCACATTTGCCCCATGTTTCCGCTATGTCGATGGGGCTATCAAGTCGCCTCTTGTCATGTCCCTGCAAGACAAGGAGGCGCTCCAGCAAGACGGCTATTCCCGTATCTCGTTGGTGCAAGACAAGGTGTCCAAGGTCTATCCCCTGTCGGAAGTCTATACCCCAAAGGAGGCGTATTCTCGTTTCGGGCTTACCTATCAGACCAATCTGCAGCCCGATACAGCCCTCACGGCAGTCATGCGCGATAAGTTGCTCTCCTCCATCGCTCCCACGCAGGGTGTCATCCAGGCGGGTGAGAAGATTATCGATCGGGGCGAGATTGTCACCGAGCAGGACTATCGCATTTTGGAGTCCCTACGCCGTGCTTGCGAGGACAACAGCCTGACGCACCATCAGCGTATTCTTTCTATTTTGGGTGAGAGCATCATGGTCTGCTTGTTCCTCTGTATGTTCATCATCTATCTCTATGTTTTCCGCCGCCAGTATATAGGCAGCACCTCTACGGTTCTGTTTTTCTGTGTGGCGTCGGCGATAGTGATTATTCTCTCGTGCTTGTGCCTGCGCTATACTTCGCTCAGTATCTATCTCATTCCTTTTGCGTGGGTGCCTATCCTGACGCGCGTTTTTTTCGATTCCCGTACGGGGCTTTTCCTGCATTTCACCACGGTCTTGATTGTGTCGTTGGTTGTGCCGGCTCCGGTCGAGTTTTTCTTTATTCAGATCACGGTCGGTATGGTGGCAGTGTCCAGCTTGAGCGATATGACACGCCGTGCGCAGTTGGCGCAGACAGCGGGGTGGATTTTCCTCACGCAGGCGTTGGCGTATACGGCTTTCACTTTTGCCACATCGGGCGACTACCACGCCATTGCGCCCATGATGTATGTCTATTTCTTGGTCAATGCGCTGCTCATCATCGGAGCGTACGGCTTGATTTATCTCTTCGAGCGCGTGTTCCATCTCATTTCCTCTATCACATTGGTTGAGCTGACGGATATCAATTCCGAGCTGCTGCACGAGTTGGCAGAGAAGGCACCGGGCACTTTCCAACATTCCATGCAGGTGTCCAATTTGGCGACAGAGGCAGCCAAGACGATAGGTGCCAATGCGTTGCTTGTGCGTACGGGTGCGCTTTATCACGATATCGGTAAGTTGGCGAATCCGTACTATTTCACGGAGAATCAGCAGGGAGGCCCCAATCCGTTGGCTTCCATGTCCCCCGTCGAGGCGGCTCAGATTATTCTTGCCCATGTCCCCGCAGGCGTCGAGATTGCCCGCAAGCACCACTTGCCCGAAGTGATTATCAGTTTCATCGCTTCCCACCACGGCAATTCGGTCACTCGCTATTTCTATAACACCTATTGCAATGCGCATCCGGGTGAGTCGGTCAATAAGACGCTCTTCCAGTATCCGGGGCCCAAGCCGACCAGCAAGGAGGGCGCTATTCTCATGATGGCAGATGCCGTCGAGGCACGCTCCCGCAGTCTTAGCACCTATACGGAGGAGAGTATCTCGCAGGCGGTTGACCAAATGATAGACCTGCAGATAGCCGATGGCCAGTTCTCCGAGACGCCGCTTTCGTTCAAGGATGTTGAGGATATTCGCCGTGTCTTCAAGGAGCGCATCATTTCCATCAATCATCATCGTATCACCTATCCGACGCTTCAGCAGTCCTGATTTATGCCGTCTTTTCCTCTCTATTTGGCACCTATGGAGGATGTCACCGACCCTGCTTTCCGTTTGCTCTGCAAGCGGTTCGGGGCGGCTCGTGTCTATACCGAGTTTGTCAATGCCGACGCCCTTGTGCGGGATGTTGCTTCCACCACACGCAAGTTGCAGATTTCCGATGCCGAGCGTCCTGTGGCGATACAGATTTACGGTCGTGAGCCGGAGTCTATGGCGGATGCGGCTCGTATTGTTGAGCAGGCGCATCCCGATTTCATCGATATCAATTTTGGTTGTCCGGTCAAGAAGGTAGCGGGCAAGGGTGCAGGCGCAGGCTTGCTGCAAGATGTCCCGAAGCTACTCGCCATCACGCGTGCCGTGGTCGGTGCGGTTCATACCCCTGTCACGGTCAAGACGCGGCTCGGTTGGGATGACGACCATCGTATCATTGTCGATTTGGCGGAGGCGTTGCAGGATTGCGGTATTGCCGAGTTGGCGATCCACGGCCGCACGCGTGCGCAGATGTATCGTGGCGATGCCGATTGGACGCTCATCGGTGCCGTCAAGAACAATCCCCGTATGCATATTCCCATCATTGGCAATGGCGATGTCGCCACGCCGGAGCGTGCGCGTGAGTGCTTCGAACGCTATGGGGTCGATGCCGTCATGATTGGCCGTGCCACCTTTGGCTGTCCGTGGATTTTCGACGACATCTCGCACTATCTGCAGACGGGCGAGCGTGTGCCTAAGCGACCCATGCCGTGGTGTGTTGATATTCTCAAGGAGCATGTCCTTCGTTCTATCGAGTGGATCGGCGACGAGCGTAAGGGAATTGTTCATAGCCGACGCCATTTTGCCGCTTCGCCTGTTTTCAAGGGGCTGCCCGATTTCAAGCAGACCCGTATTGCCCTCTTGCGTGCCGAGACGCGCGATGAGGTCTTTTCGCTGATGGACACCATTGTGTCCCAATTCAATTCCGTGTATAATGAAATTTAGTCCGTTTCGTGCATTCCTCAATCGCAATGCACTGATTCTGTCCATGGCGTTGGGGGCATTGTGCTACCCGGTTTCCCGCCTGTTTATGCCGTTGCTGCCGTGGATGATTTTTCTCATGCTTTTCTTCACCTTTTGCAAGGTCAATCCTCTCGATTTGCGTTTGCGTACATGGCATTGGGTTGTGTTGATAGCGCAGTTGGTCTTGTCGGTAGGCGTCTATTATGCCGTTTTTTATCTTTGTCGGGCATTGCATAGCTCGCCGGAGCAGACGCAAGTCCTCTCGCAGGGTATCATGGTCTGTGTCATCATGCCTACGGCTACGGCAGCGCCTATCATTGCGGGCAAGTTGGGCGGTTCGATACAGAATCTCACCTCTTTTACCTTGCTGAGCAATATCTCCACGGCGTTGGTTGTGTCCGCTTTTTTCCCTATCGTTACGGCCACCGATCTTTCGTTTTGGGAGGATCTGTGGCTTATCTTGCGTAAGGTAGGTCCGCTCTTGTTGGGGCCTTTCTTTGCGGCGTGGCTGTTGCGTTTGGGCTATAATGCCGTGCAGCGTCGTCGTGGGTCGCAGCGTACCTTTCAGCTCTCGCATACATGGACGGCGATGCCGTTCTATTTGTGGGTCGGTACATTAGTCATCCTGATGGGTGACATCACCTATACGCTCACCACGCATACTTATAACTATTTTACGCTTTTGTGGCTCTGTGTGGGTTCGCTTTTGGCGTGCCTTGTGCAGTTCTATTTGGGTAAGTTGATCGGTTCTCGTTTTCCGGCGGCGACCATAGGCGTGGAGAGTCACGATGAGGAAATCAATCCTGCTGCCACGGCGCACGATATGCGTTCGGTCAGCAAGGTTACGGCGGGGCAGGCGTTTGGTCAGAAGAACACCTCGTTGGGGGTATGGATGGCGCAGACCTATCTCAATCCATTGTCGGCTATCGGTCCTGCCGCATATATTGTTTGGCAAAATGTATTCAATAGCTTGCAGCTTTCCTACAAGGCCAAGCAGCACCCCATATACTAATTGTTATTTGTTAATTGTTAATTATTAATTGACCTCATGCGTCGTTTCGTTTCTTCTTTTCTTTTGCTTAGTATAGCCATTGTTTCGTTTGCCCAAACGCTTGCATTTCCGTCGGCGGAGGGCTATGGTCGTTTTGCTACGGGTGGTCGTGGCGGTCGTGTCTATTATGTCACCCGCTTGGATGATTGCACCGACGATAATCTTGTCGAGGGCACGCTCCGTTGGGCGCTCCGTGATGGCGACGACACCCCTCGTACGGTGCTTTTCCAAGTCTGCGGCACCATCTATCTCACCTCAAAACTCAAATTAGCTCACCCCAATGTCACTCTTGCGGGGCAAACCGCTCCGGGTGGGGGTATCTGCATCGCCGGTGCCTGTATCTATGTTTGTCAGCCCAATGTCATCATTCGCCATCTTCGTTTCCGTGCGGGCGATATTCCTTCTGTCAGCTATCCCTGCCTTGATGTGGAAAATACGCACCATGTCATCATCGACCATTGCTCGTTTTCGTGGTCTATGGAGGAGTGCCTCACCATGTATGACACCGATTCCACCACGGTGCAGTGGTCCATCATCACAGAGGGGCTGTACTATTCGAAGAATATCAAAGGAACCCGTTCCTATGCCACTCAGTGGGGTGGGGAGCATGCCACCATGCACCATTGCCTTATTTCCAACTGCTGCAATCGTATGCCCCGCTTCAATGGCGTGCGTGATGAGGCGAACCTGTCGCAGGGCAAGCACGACCACGACGCACAGGTGGATAACGAGTTTTTGAACAATGTCATCTACAATTTCGGCAAGAAGAATTCGCTCTATGGCGGCGAGAACGACACCACCAAGAACCACGATGCGGAGGGACATCCCGCAGGCTACGACCGTATCTATTTGGTAAACAACTATTTCCGCTGCGGGCCGGCTACCTATGCAGTAGGCCTCTCGACCCGCTATTTCGTGCAGGGCAGCAGCAAGAACGGCTATGGCCAATGGCTGCTCAGCGGTAATAGGTTCGAGTTGGGCAATAAGTACAATTTTACCGCCAAGGCTTGTTGGCAAGACTCGGTGTTGCGGCTTGTCAATGCCGACAATCTCTATGGCTATATCGAAAATAACGCTAACCGCGCGTTCAATTTGGATGGCTTGCAGACGGGCGAGGCAGCATACAATCGCTATGTGCTGACCGTGCCGGTCGTGGAGAGCGGTATCGTGGCGGAGTCAGCGGAGGAGGCGTTTGCCCGAGTAACGACTTCGGCGGGAGCGTCGCTGCCTCGTTACGATGAGCAGGATTCCCGAACCATTGCCGAAGCATCGGGCAAGATCGACCCGCAATTTGTGGGTTCCGTGCAGAAAAAGTGGTTGGGAATTATCGACTCGCAGAACGATATACGCTTTTCTCGGTCCGACTATTTCTATGTCGGTGACAGCGTAGTGGGCAATTATCCGTTCTTGGATGCCGTAGAGGGTGATTCGTTGGCGTTGGATACCGACCTTGACGGCCTGCCCGATTTGTATGAGACCGAGATAGGGCTTGACCCTGCCGACCCTGCTGATGCCGCACTGCTGACGGAGTCGGGCTATTCCTATTTGGAGCAGTATCTTAATGGCGTAGCCGATGGCACGATCGACAAGTCCAAGTACGAGACCGAGCGTTACGAATCGCAGCAGCCGGATGCTCCGTTGTCTATTCCCGCCGCCCGCCGTTCCGTATCTTCCGGCTGTGCCTACACCCTCCTCGGCCAACCCCTCAGCCA
>CAVKVE010000061.1:0-10153 GCA_963659655.1 Bacteroidaceae bacterium
GAGTCACCACCACACTACCATCAAGCTACCTTTTTGCAAAATTACAAAAAAGTCCGCAATGGTATCAAACTTTCGCCTTAATTCCCACAAATATGCTCAAATTTTCCCCATTTCCGCCCCTATTCACTCAAAAAGTCACCCTTTCGTATCGTATTTTTCACCTCTTTTTTGCCTATATTTTTCGTATTTTTTGCCCATAGATTGCCTATTTCAGCAAAAAGCAGTACCTTTGCGAGCTAAATCAGTGAGAATTAACAATCTGCAATAAATACTTTATTATTATGGCAACACAAGAAGAAACCTTCAAGAAGATTGTCGCCCATTGCAAGGAGTACGGCTTTGTATTCCCCAGCAGCGACATCTACGATGGGCTTGCAGCCGTCTACGACTACGGCCAGAATGGTGTAGAACTCAAGAACAATATCAAGAAATACTGGTGGGATTCCATGACGCTTCTCCACGAGAATATCGTGGGAATCGATGCGGCTATCTTTATGCACCCCACCACATGGAAGGCATCCGGCCATGTCGATGCGTTCAACGACCCATTGATTGACAACCGCGATTCCAAGAAGCGTTATCGTGCCGATGTACTTATCGAGGACCAAATTGCCAAGTACGACGAGAAAATCGAGAAGGAGTTGGAGAAGGCTCGTAAGCGTTTCGGCGACTCGTTCGATGAGGAGCTGTATAAGCAGACCAACGAGCGTGTCAAGGAGCATATCGACAAGCGCAACGCCCTCCACGAGCGTTACAGCGCCGCCATGAACGCCAACGATTTGGCAGAGCTGAAGCAAATCATCCTCGATGAGGAAATCGTTTGTCCTATCTCCGGCACTCGCAATTGGACGGATGTGCGTCAATTCAACCTCATGTTCCAGACCGAGATGGGTAGCACCTCCGATGCAGCCATGAAGATCTACTTGCGCCCCGAGACGGCACAAGGTATCTTTGTCAATTTCCTCAATGTGCAGAAGACGGGGCGTATGAAGATTCCGTTCGGTATTGCACAGATTGGCAAGGCGTTCCGCAACGAGATTGTAGCCCGTCAGTTCATTTTCCGTATGCGTGAGTTCGAGCAGATGGAGATGCAGTTCTTCGTTCGTCCGGGCGAGGAGATGAAGTGGTTCGAGCATTGGAAGCAGTTCCGCCTCAAGTGGCACAAGGCACTCGGTTTGGGCGACGAGAAGTATCGTTTCCACGATCACGAGAAGTTGGCGCACTATGCCAACGCTGCAACGGATATTGAGTTCCAAATGCCGTTCGGTTTCAAGGAGGTGGAGGGTATCCACAGCCGTACCAATTTCGACTTGAGCCAGCACGCTAAGTTCAGTGGCAAGAAGATTGAGTACTTCGACCCGGAGCTGAACCAAAGCTACACCCCGTATGTGATTGAGACCTCTATCGGTGTCGACCGTATGTTCCTCAGCGTCGTATGTTCTTCCTACCACGAGGAGCAGCTCGAGGGTGGCGACAGCCGTGTTGTTCTCTCCCTGCCGCCTGTGTTGGCACCGGTCAAGGTGTGCGTCATGCCGCTTGTCCGCAAGGATGGGCTGCCCGAGAAGGCTCGCGAGATTGTCGAGATGCTCAAGTTCGATTTCCATACCAACTACGATGAGAAGGACTCTATCGGCAAGCGTTATCGCCGTCAGGATGCCATCGGTACGCCGTTCTGCGTCACAGTCGACCACGACACGCTCAACGACGGTTGCGTCACGGTTCGTTTCCGTGATACCATGGAGCAGGAGCGCATCAAGATCGAGGATCTGCACGCTCTCATCGCCAAGGCCGTCGACCCGAAGGTACTCTATCGCAAGATTATGGCGCAGGAATAACGCCATTGGGACAAGTTTCAACGCTATAAGGAGGCTGCCTAACCACGCAAAACGGTTAGGCGGCCTCTTTTTTGTGCGTGGGGGTTGCAAGTTTGCCGTTTTTAGTGTAACTTTGCAGCCAATTTGTTTTAATGTCCATTCGGACAGCCATTGAATTATGCAAATCACTTTCGACCTTCTTCACCAAGTCCTTTTTGAGGGTGCTGCGCTGCAGGTGCCTGCCGACACCCGCCGAGAGGTGGACGCTTGCTACCACTTCCTCGAGCAATTCGCACGCGACAAAGTCATCTACGGCATCAACACCGGCTTTGGCCCTATGGCGCAATGGCGCGTGGATGATAAGTACCTGACCGACCTGCAATACAACATCATTCGCAGCCACTCTACCGGTGCCGGCGAACCCCTCGACGACCGCTATGTGCGTGCCGCCATGATTGCCCGCTTAGGCTCATTCCTGCAGGCGAAGAGCGGCGTACATACCGAGATAGTCGACCTGCTTACGGAGTTTATCAAC
Organism: Bacteroidaceae bacterium; assembly: GCA_963659655.1. Classification (GTDB taxonomy): domain Bacteria; phylum Bacteroidota; class Bacteroidia; order Bacteroidales; family Paludibacteraceae; genus Colicola. The sequence goes on from CAVKVE010000061.1 coordinate 2,350, forward strand.
CGCAGTATCATTCCCTTTGTCCCCAAGCACGGCAGCGTGGGCGCCAGCGGCGACCTCGTGCAGTTGGCGCATATCGCACTCTGCCTTATCGGCGAGGGCAAAGTGCATTACAACGGACAGTGGCGCAAGACGGCAGAGGTGCTGCAGGAATGCGGCTTGCAGCCTATTCATATCCATATCCGCGAGGGACTGAGTGCGACGAACGGCACTTCGGTCATGACAGGTATTGGCGCTGTCAATCAATTCGATGCAGAGAACCTGCTGCGCTACGCCCTGCTGACGAGCGTGTGGATGAACGAAATAGCGCAGTCGTTCGACGACCTGATGGCGGCGCCGCTCAACGAGTACCGCCGCCACGAAGGGCAGATACACATCGCCGCCGAGATGCGCCGCCTCGCTGCAGGCAGCCGCTGTCTGCAAAAGCGTGAACACGAACTCTACGACAACGGACACAGCACCGACAAAGTATTCGAACACAAGGTGCAGGCGTACTACAGCCTCCGCTGCACGCCGCAGATACTGGGTCCGATATGGGAGACCCTGCAGAACAGCCGCCGTGTACTGGAAGAAGAACTCAACGCCGCCAGCGACAACCCGATAGTAGACCCCGTGACCCAAAATGTATACCACGGCGGGAACTTCCACGGCGACTATATCTCGCTCGAGCAAGACAAGGTGAAGATAGCCCTTGTGCGCCTTACCATGACCGCCGAGCGTCAACTCAACTACCTCTTCCACGACCGTATCAACGGCATTCTGCCGCCTTTCCTCAACAAGGGCGTCTTGGGGCTGAACTACGGCATGCAGGCGTGCCAATTCACCGCCACCAGCACCACAGCCGAGAGCCAGACGCTCGCCATGCCGAACTATGTGCATTCCATCCCCAACAACAACGACAACCAAGACATTGTCTCGATGGGTACGAACACCGCCGAACTCTGCAAACAGGTGATCGACAATGCCTACCAAGTGATGGCGATACTGATGATGGCATTGGCACAAGCCGTTGACTGCCTCGACATAGCGGACAAACTAGCGCCTGCCACCCGCGCAGAATACGACGCCATTCGCCGTATTTCCCGAACCATCACCGAAGATACTCCGTTCTATGAGGATATAGAATCCCTTATTCAGTACCTCCGTTCCAAGGCTTGACCCCTGCCTCCCCCGACGAACCGCAGCACCTTCCCCTGTGTATTCCCCTATTTTCCCAAGCAATAATCCAATCATTTGTAAAACTTACATACCAACAAACCCAATGAAACGATTACTATTCACCCTTTTCTGCCTTTGCACGCTCAGTGCAGTGGCCTTTGCCGAAGAGGACACCCTCGTGGGCACCTTCGAGAAAGTAGATAACTATTACATACTGAAAGGCGAGGACTCCCTTACCAAGATGGACAAGGAAGCCTACCTCCGCTTTATCCACTCCAACTGCCCTGAGGCGTGGAGCAGTTATCAGAAAGGTACAAAACTATGGAAAGCCGGCTGGGGTCTTCTCGGTGCCGGCATTGGTGTGGAGTTCCTCATCGGTGTCCCTATGTTCGTTACCGGTTATTGCCATTTCCTTGACGATGAAAATGAGCAACAGTACAAACTACTTATGGCAGGTGGTGCAACCATTATCGGTCTTGGCTCTGCTATGGAGCTCGGTTCTATTCCTTTGTTGGTAGTCGGTGGCATTAAGCGCAACAACACCTACGAGGTATACAACGAGCAGTGCCGTCAGCAGCAGAACACGCTCTATCTTAGTATGCAGGCCAGTTCCAACGGTATCGGACTTGCACTCAAATTCTAACCTCCGCACATGGCAAACGAGCGATACGCACTTATCACAGGCGGCAGCCGCGGCATAGGTCGTGCCATAGCCGAGCGTTTGGCGCACGATGGCTACACGGTGGTCATCAATTACCGAAGCCGTACCGAAGCAGCCGAGGAGACGCTCCGTGCGATTACCGCAGCGGGCGGTTCTGCCGAACTACTGCCTTACGATGTCTCCGACGCAGCCGCTACCGAGGCGGCTCTTACGGCGTGGCAAGCGCAACACCCCGATGCGCATTTCGATGTATTGGTCAACAACGCCGGTATCCGCCGCGATAACCTGCTGGTTTTCATGAACGCTGACGACTGGAACGATGTGCTCCGCACCAACCTCGACAGTTTCTACCACCATACCCATTTCGTGCTGTCGGGTATGCTCCGTGCCCGCCACGGGCGTATTGTCAATATCACCTCTATCTCCGGTGTGACGGGGCTGGCAGGGCAGGTCAACTACTCCGCCGCCAAAGCCGCCCTGATAGGAGCGACCAAGGCACTTGCCAAAGAGGTGGCGCAGCGCAAGGTAACCGTCAATGCCGTTGCGCCCGGCTTCATTGCCACCGATATGACCGCCGATTTGGACGAGGACACACTGAAAAAGACCATCCCCATGGGGCGTTTCGGCAAGCCCGAAGAGGTTGCCGCCTTGGTCAGTTTTCTTGTGAGCGACGAGGCAGCCTACATCACGGGACAGGTAGTACAAGTAGCGGGCGGCATAGGCTAATCCGACCGCTGCAAGACGCATCGTATCAATTACTTATACAAACACGACACTTTCGCTGACAGAATGAAACGAGTTGTCATCACCGGCATGGGTATTTGGAGCTGCCTCGGACAGAACCAAGAGGAAGTTACCCGCTCGCTCCGCGAGGGCAAGAGCGGTATCGGTATCGACCCATTCCGCACCGAATATGGGCTGCGCAGCCCGCTGACGGGTATCGTTCCGATGCCCGATCTCAAACCGCTTCTGCACCGCCGCCTCCGTACCGGTATGTCCGAAGAGGCAATGTACGCCTATATGGCGAGCCGCGAGGCGTTTGCTCAGGCGGGTATCGACGAACAGTACCTTCTCAACCACGAAATAGGCGTGCTTTTCGGCAACGACAGCACCGCCAAGGCCACCATCGAGGGGCATGAGATTCTGCGTGAGAAGCACGACTCTGCCCTCATGGGTTCGGGGCTGATATTCCAGTCCATGAATTCCACGGTCAACATGAACCTTTCCACTATTTTCCACCTGCGGGGAATCAATTTCTCCGTGTCCGCAGCCTGTGCCAGTGGCAGTCACGCCATCGGCTTAGGCACGATGTTTATTCGCCAGGGGCTGCAAGACATGGTGCTTGTAGGAGGTGCGCAAGAGGTCAATGCCTACGCCATGGCGTCGTTCGATGCATTAGGCACCTTCTCTACCCGCACCGACTGCCCCACGCGTGCCTCCCGCCCCTTCGACCAAGATCGTGACGGACTCGTTCCGAGCGGTGGTGCCGCCGCACTCGTGTTGGAGGACTACGACCACGCCAAGGCGCGTGGTGCAGAGATACTCGCCGAGGTCTGCGGCTACGGCTTTTCAAGCAATGGCGGCGGTATCTCGCAGCCGAGCGAGGAGGGGTCGTACATTGCCATGCAGCGAGCCTTAGCCGACGCACATATCGAGGCGTCCGAGATAGACTATGTCAATGCTCACGCCACTTCCACGCCGCAGGGCGATGCCGAAGAGGCAATGGCGCTGAGCCGTCTTTTTGCGGGGCAGAAGGCATGGATCAGCAGCACCAAATCGATGACGGGGCATGAGTGTTGGATGGCAGGTGCCAGCGAGGCGGTCTATTCCGTTCTGATGATGCGCAACGGTTTTGTTGCCCCGAATATCAATCTTGAGCATATCGACGAGCGGGCGAAAGACCTTCGTCTTGCCACCGAAACCATCGATACACCCGTTCGTACCGTGTTGAGCAACTCCTTTGGCTTTGGCGGCACCAACAGCGCACTCGTTCTTACCCTATGAAACTATTTGAAACATTACGAAAACACTACTCCAAAGAGCAGTTCACCGCAGCGCAGGCACAGAATTTGGCGCATATCTACTCGTGGGGACCTGTCACCTTTCAGGTTGCCCGCCTTATGATTCACTACGGCATATTCGATATGTTGGGTGAGGCAGGCAAGGAGGGACTGACCCTCGAGCAAATCTCCGAGCGCACCCACTTGAGCCTCTATGCTACCAAGTGTCTGTTGGAGTCGTCGCTCACCATGTGCACCGTCTTGATCGACCCCGCCACCGACCGTTACCGCCTCAGCAAGACGGGTTGGTTCTTGCAGCACGACCAAATGATTCGTGCCGACATCGATTTCAACCACGATGTCAATTACGAGGGTTGGTTCTTGCTCGATAAGGCGTTGGAGGAAGGTCGCCCTGCCGGTCTGAAGCACTTCGGCGATTGGCCCACTATCTACGAGGGACTCTCCTCGCTGCCCGAGCCGGTGCAACGCTCATGGTTTGGCTTCGACCACTACTATTCGGACCACTCTTTCACCGAGGCGCTCCAAATCATCCGAGCCAACCAAACGAAAACTCTGCTCGATATTGGCGGCAACACAGGTCGTTTTGCCCTGCGTTGCGTAGCGGCAGCCCCCGAAATTGAGGTAACCATCTGCGACCTTCCGCAACAGATAGCCCTCATGCAGCAAGCCACGGCAGGCAAGCCGGGCGCAGACCGCATCCACGGCATCGGGGTCAATCTGCTCGACCCCACGCAGTCGCTCCCCACGGACCGCCATTTCGATGTCGTATGGATGTCGCAGTTCTTGGATTGCTTTGGCGAGCAGGAGATTGTGTCCATCCTTACCCGTGTGGCACAAATTATGGACGCCGACACGCGCGTATATATTATGGAGACGCTTTGGGATCGGCAGGACTACCCCGCCGCCGCATTCTGCTTGACGCAAACCTCGCTCTATTTCACGGCGTTGGCGAACGGCAACAGCAAGATGTACAACACCGACGACATGACCCGCCTCATAGCCGAAGCAGGCCTCAGCGTCGAGACCATTCACGACCGTATCGGCAACGGCGGTCACAGCATTTTGGTCTGCAAAAAGTAACTGAAAAAAAATAACGGGGTACCCAAAATTACCCCATCAAACAAGCATAAACAAACGAATACAACATGACGAAAGAAGTACTCGCAGAAAAAGTAAACGCCATTCTGATTAACGAATTTGAGATAGAGCAGGACAAGCTCACGCCGACGGCTCGCCTCCGTGAGGACATCGGTATCGACTCGCTCGATTTTGTGGACATTGTCGTAGCCATCGAGGGCGAATTTGGTTTCAAGCCCACGGCGCAAGAGCTCAAGCAGGTCAAGACCCTCGACGAACTCTACACCTACATCGAGCAGCACCTCGCCTGACATCCGTCAGATACAGCAACCCATTTTTGGCGTAAAACGCACTACGCACAACAACCCATTTTGGGCGTAAAACGAACTACGCACAGAAACACATTTTTGGCACAAAAACAGCCCAATTCCCGAAGGAGTCCCGAACCAACTCCTTCTTTTAGCCTCATAGACGCCTATGCAATGGACAGGACAAACCGGTGGTACCTCATGGCAGCAGCGAGCACTCATCGCTCTGTTCCGTCGTATCCCCGTGCGTATGCTCTATGGCGCCATGAGTATTTGGCTGCTTTGGTATATGATGGTCCGTTGGCGCTCCACGGTTGCCATCTACCGCTACCATCGCCGTCGCGGACGCAGCCGTTGGCACGCCGTGTGGGACACCTACCATAGCTACTACTGCTTCGGGCAAGCCATCCTCGATCGCTTTGCTGTCTTCGCAGGTCGCCGTTTCGAGGTCGATGTACCCCGCTATGCCACTTTCACGGATCTGTGCGACCGCCCGGATGGTTTTATCGTTCTTTTCTCGCATCTCGGCAATTCCGAGATGGCCGGTTACTGCTTGCGTGCCACCAAGCGCATGAACATTCTTGCCTATTCCGGCGAGACCGAGATAGTGGAGCAGCAGCGCACCGACTCTCTTCGAGAGAACAATTTGTGGATTATCCCCATTCGCCCCGATAGCATGGAGCATATCTTCGCCATCGAGGGGGCTTTGGATCGGGGTGAGATTGTGGGCATGGCAGCAGACCGCACCATGCAGTCCAAGACGCTCGACTGCGCCTTTATGGGTGCGCCCGTTCATCTTCCCGCAGGGCCGTTCACGGTTTGCGTCACCATGCGCCGCCCCATCTGTTTGGTTTTTGTGCTAAAGACGGCGTGGAATCATTATACCGTCGAGGTGCAGACCCTTACGCCGGACACCACCCTTCCCCGCCGTGCGCAGGTGCAGGACCTCGCTCGGCAATATGCAGCCGCCGTTGAGAAGCAGGCTCGCCTGCACCCCTATCAGTGGTTCAACTTCTACGATTTTTGGAAACAATAGTCCCGCATGGATACCTCTTCGCTCGATATACTCTCTCTTATTCCGCAGCGTCCGCCTTTCGTGTTCGTCAGCCGTCTGCTGACGGCCGATGAGCAGCACGGTGTCACAGAATTCACCATTCCTGCCGACTGCCCGCTCTTGCAGGGCGAGCGGTTCACCACAGCGGGTCTGCTTGAGAACATGGCGCAGACCTGTGCTGCCCGTATCGGGTATATGCAGGTGGCGCAACAGCAGCCCGTGCGTATCGGCTATATTGGAGCCGTCAGCCCGTTGGATATCCACGCATGGCCGCAGGCAGGCGACACCATTACCTGCGAGGTGGTGCTGACCGAGTCGGTTTTCGACATCTCGCTTTTCCACTGCACCACTCGCCGTGGCGACACCCTTTTGGCGGAAGGTCATCTCAAATTAGCGTTGGTATAAATGTATTGCGTTGCTCATAATATCACGTCCCCTCTTGGCGACACCTCAGCCGCGAACCTGCAAGCCGTCCTTGCCGGCCGCAGTGCGCTCTGTGTGTACGACCATCGGTTTCCGAGCGTCGAGCCTTTCTGTGCCTCGCTTTTCAGCACGCCTCGTTCGTTTGTCGACCTCGCCGTTGCCTCTGCCCGTGAGGCACTGAGCCGTTGCGATATCGACCCTGCCGACCCGCAAACCGTTCTCGTTCTTTCTACTACTAAGGGTGACCACCTCGACCTGCTTACCCCGGCCCACCGCATTGCTGCTCTGTTGGGCAACCCCAATCCCCCCGTCATCGTTTCCAATGCCTGCATATCGGGCGTCAGTGCGCAGATAGTCGCCGCCCGCCTGCTCTCGCAGCACCACTACGAGCATGCCGTGGTCATCGGTTGCGATGTCATGACGCAATTCATTGTTTCGGGTTTCCAATCCTTCAAGGCTCTGTCCCCCACGCCCTGCCGTCCGTTCGATGCCGAGCGCACAGGGCTCAATTTGGGCGAAGCCGCTGCCACTATCGTATGGAGCAACCGCCTGCCACAAACGCCCTCGTGGCAGTATCTTGCCGGCAGCATGCACAACGATGCCAACCATATTTCCGGGCCCAGCCGTACGGGCGAGGGCGCATACCGCTGCCTGCGTGATATTCTGACCACCGTTCCTGCCGAGCAGATTGATATGGTCAGCGTGCATGGCACCGCCACCGTCTATAATGATGAAATGGAGTCTATTGCGCTCGACCGTGCAGGACTGATTTCCAAACCTTTAGCCGTTTTCAAGGGCTACTATGGGCATACGCTCGGTACAGCCGGCGTGCTCGAAACCATCCTTTCCATGCTTCTTCTTGACGAGGACACCCTTTTGGGTTGCCCCCGCTATGCGCAGTGCGGCACCTCGCATACCCCCAATCTCTCCGCCGAAAACCGCCCGCTTTCTACACAAAAGTCCATCCCCCAGGCAGAACAATCCACTCCACACATAGAGAACCCCACCACTTCCCCCCGCACCTTTATCAAGATGCTCTCCGGCTTTGGTGGTTGCAACGCCGCCGCCTGCTTTCAAAAAACAGCACAAAAAAACGACTAAACCG
>CAVKVE010000061.1:10261-13089 GCA_963659655.1 Bacteroidaceae bacterium
GAGGTCATTGCCTTAGGACTCCCGAAGGTAGAATCTACCGAGCGGGGCGGACAGCTCTTGACCGACCTGTATCACCGCTATGTCGGCGACTACCCCAAGTTCTTCAAGATGGACTTGCTCTCTCGGTTGGGCTTTCTCGGCTCCGAGTTGCTCCTGCAAGCGGAGGGAGCCGAGCGTTTTGTTCCCCGTGAGGACCGTGCGGTTATTTTCGGCAATCGGCAGGCATCGCTCCAGAATGATACCCACTATCTCCGTACCATCGCCGACCCCGACCACTATTATCCGAGCCCTGCGCTCTTTGTCTATACCTTGCCCAACATTGTGACGGGCGAGATTGCCATCCGCAACAAGTATTTCGGCGAGACCTGTTTCTATGTAGCCGACAATGCCGCCGAGTTGCTCTCGTTGGCGGAACTCACATTGCAGACCACCGACCAACAATCCGCACTCGTGGGTTGGGTGGAATGCACCGATGAACAGAATTTTTACGCAAATATCAAACTAATATGGAAGAACTGATTCAACAACTCAAACAGCAAATTATTGAAGCCCTCAACTTTGACGACATGCGTCCGGAAGATATTGATACCGATGCAGCGCTCTTTGGCGAAGGCTTAGGGCTCGATTCCATCGATGCCTTGGAACTCATCGTCTTGCTCGACCGTCAATACGGTATCAAGGTAGCCGACCCCAAGGCAGGCAAAGAGATTTTCCGTTCCGTACGCACCATGGCGGAGTATATTGAGCAAAACCGCACGAAATAATGAAGATTGCCGTCACCGGAATAGGAATTATCTCTGCCATTGGCTTGAACCAAACGGAGGTCTTAGCCTCATTGCGGGCGGAGCAGACGGGTATTGCCCCCATCCGCTTTCTTCCGACCGTGCATACCGATTGGCTCGCCGGCGAGGTCAAACTCTCCGATAACGAACTACGCCAACGGATCGGTATCGGCTCTATCGAGGCCATCAGCCGCACCGCCCTTTTGGGTATTGTGGCAGCGCGTGAAGCGGTCGCACAAGCAGGTGTTACCGATTTGTCGAATGCTACTTTGGTTTCCGGCACCACTGTGGGCGGTATGGACACCACCGAGCAGTATTGGGAGCTGTGGAAAGAGGACGAAAATCTCTCGTATATTGCACAGCACGAAGCGGGCGCCAGTACAGAGTCCATTGCCCGCCATGTGGGGCACTTTTCCCGAACCACTACCGTATCAACGGCCTGCTCTTCGGCGCTCAATGCCATCGAGTTTGGGGCAAATCTGCTGCGTACCGGTGTGGCCAACTGCGTGGTGGCAGGCGGAGCCGAGTGTCTGAGCCGTTTCCACCTCAATGGTTTCCACTCGCTCATGATTTTAGACCCCGACCTGTGCCGTCCGTTCGATGCCACCCGTGCCGGGCTCAATCTTGGTGAGGGGGCAGCCTATTTGGTTTTGGAGGATGAGAAAACCGCTATGGCACGAGGTGCAGAGATTTTGGGCTATGTGGCAGGCTATGGCAATGCGTGCGATGCGTTCCACCAGACAGCATCATCCCCCGATGGCGACGGAGCGTATCTTGCTATGCAGCAGGCACTTACGATGGCAAAAATCCGCCCCGAGCAGGTCGATTATATCAATGCGCACGGCACGGCAACGCCCAATAACGATGCCAGCGAAAGCCATGCTATCCGCCGCCTGTTCGGTTCGGACAACCTGCCGCTCGTGTCTTCCACCAAGGCCCATACCGGTCATACCACTTCCGCCTCCGGCTCTATTGAGGCGGCTATCTGTCTGCTTTGTATGCGCGAGGGTTTTGTCCCCGCCAACCTGCATTGGACAACCCCCGAAGAGGGCACCCTTGTCCCCGTACTGCACAACACCCCCCACGAGTTGAACTACATTTTGTGCAATTCGTTTGGTTTTGGCGGCAACGATTCAGCGTTGCTGCTCAGCCGTCATGGCGTCAATCTCTCCACGGCGAAGTTGCGCAAGCACAATGGTGAGCTATTCCTCCGTTGGGGAGATGTCAATCCCAAGGACTATATCTCTCCCGCCGCTTCCCGCCGCCTGACCCCGCAGCTTTGCAAGACCTTGGTGGGTGCGCTCCATGTTCTGTCCGAGAACCACTGCACGCCCGATGCCATTGTCTGCAACACTCGCTACGGTTGTATGGCCAACTCGTTGGTGCTGCTGCAAGATATGCTCGCCACGGGTGAGACCGGCAGCAAGCCGACCCTGTTCATGCAATCTACGCACAACACGATGGCGTCTTTGGTGGCAATTCATACGCACAATACCGGCTACAACATCACCTATTCCAACGGAAGATTTGGTGGGGCAGACGCCATATTGGACATCGAGATGCAGCTTTCGCTCGGTATGATTCATTCTGCTTTGTTTATTGCTTTCGACGAATCGGTTGATGAATGGAATCAGCTGTTGGAGAAGTCTACCTCTCGTATCTACGACACGGCTCACCTCATCCTTTTTACCGAACCACTCCCGAAGAAAAAACAAAAAGATCCCACGAACGACGACCTATGATCGAACTTTTTTTATTGGTACTTCTCCAGAGTGCGCTGCTCTGCGGCGGGCAAGTGATGATGAAGCTTGCCTTGCAGGCGATGGGCACCTGCAGTTGGTCGTGGCAGTTTGTAGCCTCGCAGTTGACCAATTGGTGGTGGCTTGGTTGTGGGGTCTCGTTCACGGCGGCGGGGGTACTGTGGATGTGGATTCTGAAGCACTATCCTTTCTCGCAGGCGTACCCGCTGTCGAGTATGGCGTATATAATGGGTATGATAGCGGCGTTGTTTGTCTTCCACGAGCATATCGCTTGGACGCAATGGCT
>CAVKVE010000062.1:0-12960 GCA_963659655.1 Bacteroidaceae bacterium
AGGCTTAGTGGATAATGCTACGCATGTTAATTATTAATTGTTAATTATTAATTCTAAGCAATGAATCTTCGCTACAAGGATTTAGAAACCAAGCCAGGTGTGTATATCCCCAATGTGGGAATAGATTACCCGGAAAATGACCCATACGAGCATCTTTATCATCCTGTTTATGACCGCAAGGTGGTTGTAGATGAACACTATCCCTATGTAGATGATAGTTTGAAATTTCGTTTCTTGAATGCCTCGATGTGGGATTTGTTGCTGAAGTTTGCTATCGGAACAATGCTCCGTGTGAAAATGGGGCTGCGCATACGGGGGCGAGAGAATCTCAAGAAATACAAAGATGTGCTGCAGGGTGGGGCTATTACTATCTCCAACCACATGTTCAAGTTCGATTGCCCTTGTGTGCTGATTGCGGTGCATGCCAAGCATACAACGCGTATCCCGATGTTTGCACCCAATTTTTCGACCAAAGATAATTTCTTCCTGCGTGTGGTAGGAGGTATTCCTATTCCGCAGCAAGAGGGTGGTATGGCAGCACTGAAGAAATTCAACGAGGCGTTCGATGAGTTCCATCGGCGTGGCTACTGGTTCCATATATTCCCCGAAGCAGCTCGTTGGGACTTCTATAAGCCCATTCGCCCATTTCAGAAGGGCGCATTCTCTATGGCGTACAAATATGATATGCCGCTCTTGCCGTGTGCAATTACCTATCGTGAGCGTACAGGTATTTATCGTTTGTTCGGACGGAAAGAGTTGCCCTTGTTGCAGGTGGAAATAGGCGAACCGATACAGCCCAATCGCAACAACTCGCGTGGTGTTGAGGTAGAGCGTCTGCGTGAGGAAGCGCACCAAACCATTGTCCGTATGGCAGGAATTACCAAGAATACTTGGCCGGTAGAATACAACAATGCATAAGGAGACAAGCAATTTTTGAACTCATATTTGGATATTGTTCTCCACGCCCATTTACCTATTTACAAATTTACCAATTGAATAATGCGCCGCATTGTGCCTTATCTTGCTGTCTTGACGGCAATGATTATATGGTCTGCTTCTGGTATCGCCATTAAGGAAGCACTTATCGCCTTACCGCCTATGACTCTGATAGTCATGCGTTTTACGCTGGCGGTATTACTGATGCTTATTATCGGTTTGCTTGCGCGCAAGAGTGAAATGCTTTCCTTGCAGCGAATAGATAAAAAGGACATCCCGCTTTTTCTATTGGGTGGTGTGATGCAGCCTTTCTTGTACTATATTCTCGAGACATTCAGTTATCGAGAACTATCTTCGCCTACTATTGCAGAAGCATTGCTCAGTACGAGTCCCCTCTTGGCACCATTTTTTGCTTTTGTGTTGCTTCGGGAGCGTGTAACGATTTATAATATCTTGGGTATTCTCATCTCTACAGTCGGAATGTTGCTTTTGGTGCTAGTCGGCGCTGCAGACTTCAATATCGGCAACCCGTGGGGCATTGCTTGGGCGTTTGCCGCTGTATCTACTGCGGTATTCTATACTATCATTCTTCGTCGTATCCCCGCCAAGTACAACTCTCTATCGGTGGTGTTCTATGTCCAACTGACCTCGCTCGTGCTGTTCTATCCTTTGTGGGGTATTCTGGAGGGGAGTACTTTTGTGGCGCACTTGCAGGCAGCCGAGTCCGCACAGTTGTTACGCTCGCTTTTGAGCGTAGGCTATTTGGCGGTATTTGCATCGGTAGTGGCATTCATCTGTTTTTGTTATACGGTGCGTTGCATTGGTGTTACCCGCACCAATGCGTTCAACAATGTGCGTCCTGCTTTTACGGCACTTTGGATGCTCCTATTCTTCGGAGAGCAACTCCCATGGGCAAAATGGATAGGTATTTTGTTGATTATTGTAGGTCTTTTTGTCTGCCAAAAACAGAAAAAAGAGAATTAGCAGTAGTTTATTTTTGGCTATTTCGCAAAATCTTTGTACCTTTGCAGCAGTAATGTGCCTAAGTCCCCTTTGGTAGGGTGAAAAGGTATGAAAATTAAGGGGACTTCTATAAATTGCTTTGTAGTGATTTTTGGAATTTTGGGTAGCAGATACTTGGTTGGAGCGAAGGAGCAATGCGGGCATTGTGACTGAGTGAGAATCAGGTAGATGCAGCCAAAAAACAAAAAGCGCACAAAAGTGTTTGCAGTCCCTAATCTGTTGAAATTATTATTAAACGGGGAATTTATAGATGTCCCCTTAAGACTGAATGGAACATATTTACACGCCTGAGTTTTTTAACGACCTGCTCTTTGTTATGTTCATCGTTGGGCTGGTTGTGTTTGTAACGCTTTATTTTGTTGATGCAGGGTATGGCAAGATGCGTACCGAGAAATGGGGACCTGCCATCAGCAATAAGATCGGCTGGTTTTTGATGGAAGCGCCTGTGTTTATTGTGGTGCTTTATCTCTATCTTAAGTCGCTTTCTATGTACGATGGTATCACGCGGCGTGCTCCTTATTGGGTATTCTTGTTGATATTCGAGTTCCACTATTTCCAACGCTCTTTTGTGTTCCCTTGCCTGTTGAAAGGTAAGAGCAAGATGCCGGTAGTGATTATGGCACTTTCGGTAGTGTGGAATTTGATTAACGGCTATGTACAAGGCTATTGGCTTTTCCATTTGGCACCGCAGGATGAGGCATATTCGCAACTCTATACAGCAGCATGGGTGACCGACCCTCGTTTCATTGTCGGTACTTGTATTTTTATTATCGGATTTTGCATCAACATGCATTCGGACTATGTGGTGCGCCATTTGCGTAAGCCGGGCGATACCAATCACTATCTGCCGAAAAAGGGACTCTATAAGTATGTGACAAGTGCCAACTATCTGGGCGAAATTACAGAATGGTTAGGCTTTGCGATTCTCACATGGTCGCTTGCTGGTTTGTTGTTCTTCTGGTTTACTTGCTGCAACCTTATCCCGCGTGCCAACTCTATCTACCATAAGTACGAAGAGGAGTTTCCCGATGAGTTCGACCGCAAGCGCTTGAAACGCATTTTCCCCTTTATCTATTAATGTTTTATAGTATCTATAGTTGCTTTGTGCCGCTATAGATACTGTTTTTTTACTATATAGTTCACTATATACTTACTTAAGGTAATGGAATCTAAACTCTTTACTCCTTGTCAGTTAGGTCCTATTACGCTGCGCAATCGTTTTATCCGTTCGGCAGCGTTCGAGAATATGTGTCATAACAATACGCCGTCGCAGCAACTGCAGGATTATCATGTCAGTGTGGCGCATGGTGGAGTGGGGATGACGACGGTTGCCTATTGTGCAGTCGATTTGAGCGGTGTAAGTTTCGATGGGCAACTCTATGTGCGTGAGGAAGCACTGCCCGGTTTGAAAAAACTGACCGATGCCGTGCATGCCGAGGGAGCAAAAGCGAGCATTCAGTTGGGGCATTGCGGCAACATGACGCATTTTTATACCTGCCATTGTATGCCCGTCAGCGCAAGCAACGGCTTTAATCTCTATTCCCCGACCATTCATCGTCGGCTGAAAGTCAGCGAGATAAAGCAGTTGGTGAAACGCTTTGGCGAAGCAGTGGACTTCTGCCGTGAGGCGGGTTTCGATTGTGTGGAGATTCACGCAGGGCATGCTTATCTTATCTCGCAGTTTATCAGTCGTCGCACCAATCACCGCCACGACGAATATGGTGGCAGTTTCGAGAACCGTGTGCGGTTTATGAACGAGGTGCTGGACGAGGTCATGCTGCACGCCAAAGACGATATGGCGGTGGTTGTTAAGACCAATATGTGGGATGCCTGCCGTGGCGGATCGGATATCGAAGAGGGGCTACAGGTGGCGCGTGAGATACTCAAACATAAGGTACATGGTATAGTCCTTTCGGGCGGTACGGTGAGTGCATCGCCTATGCGTATCTTGGGCGGTGCTATGCCGATTAAGACCCTTGCGCACTATATGCCGATGAAGAGTTTTTGGTGGCTCAAAGCCGCCTTGCTCTGTGGCGGTGGGGCGTTGATGATTCCGACCGTGCCGTTCAAGGAACTGTACTTTATGGAACAAGCAAAGCGTTTCCAACGGGAGTTGCAAGGCGAGTTGGGCAATACGCAACTCATCTATGTGGGCGGTGTACAGTCGGGCGACAACTGCCAACAGATTATGGATGAGGGCTTTGAGTTGTTCCAGTTGGCGCATGTGCTGATTAAGGACCCCGATTTTGTGCACCATGTGGAGGCGAATCCGCACTACCATGCCGGTTGCGGGCGCTCCAACTATTGTGTCGGGCGAATGTACACATTGGATATGAAGTGCCACGAGTGTGTAGAGCGTGACGGCGAGCAAATCCCCGCATGCTTGAAAAAAGAGATTGTCCACCTCGAAGCCAAAGCCCAACAATCCATGCACAATGCGAAATGCTAAATGCGCAATGCTATATAAATCTTTTCCCCTCCTATGGAGGGGTGAGGGGAGGTCGATATGTTATCTTTAGTTACCGGGGCGAGTAGTGGTATCGGTTTGCAGTATGCCACGCAGTTAGCCCGTGATTATCATACGGATTTGCTTTTGGTATCAAACCAAGAAGCGGAGTTGCAGGTCGTGGCGCACGACCTCGAAGAGCAGTATCATGTGCAGGCAATCCCGCACTATGCAGACCTCAGTAAGCAGGACGCAGCGGAGGAACTCTATCGTTATTGCCGTGAGAATGAACTCGTTGTGGATATTTTGATTAACGACGCAGGGGTGTTTTTCTTCAATCCCTATTGCGAGACATCGATGCGCCGTATTGAGTTGATGCTCAATCTGCATATCGTGACGGTGGCAAAACTCTGTCGCCTCTTTGGTGAGGATATGATGCACCGCGAACTGACCGTGGAGGAGCAGCAAGAGCTGATATTCGGTAAGCCCCGCCAAAAAGGGTATATTCTGAATATGTCGTCTATGTCGGCGTGGATGGCAATGCCGGGTATCCAGACATACAATGCCACGAAAGCATTTATTTACAATCTATCCAAGTCCTTGTGGTATGAGTTTAAGCCGCAAGGCGTGAATATCACGGTGATGACTCCTGGGGCGGTAGATACGGCGTTGTTCGGATTAGCGCCTAACTTACGCCGTTTGGCGGTCAATCTCTCGGTGTCTATTCCGCCGGAAAAGTTAGTACGCCGTGCGTTGCGTAAAATGTTCCGAGGTAAGAAATCGGATATGCCGGGCGTCTTGAACCACCTCGCAACCCCTCTCTTGAAGCACACCCCCGATTGGCTAATCTTCTTCGTAATGAAGTATATAGCCAAATATCAAAAATAGATGGAATAGAGAAATGTTGTTGAAAAACTATAGAGTTCGTATATTGGAAACTTGACCTGATAATCTTAATATTTAACCATAAATCATACTACAATATGGAAAAACCCTATGTGTTGGGTCTCGACATGGGCGGGACAAATTCAGTTTTAGGAATAATAGATGCACGTGGACATGTATTAGCACGAACTTCTATTAAAACAAAAGAATATTCAGACATTCACGATTATGTGGATGCGTTATATTCGGAAGCCATAAAGATAATGGAACCGGTTGGAGGAGCAGAAATGTTCCGTGGAATTGGTGCAGGGGCTCCGAATTCAAATTATTACACAGGCAATATAGAATACCCGGCTAATCTTCCGTGGAAAGGAATTACTCCTTTTTGTGAATTAATGTCTGCAAAATTTGGATTACCTTGTCATATTACAAACGATGCAAATGCTGCTGCTTTAGGGGAAATGACATACGGTGCAGCTAGAGGTATGAAGAATTTTATTATGATTACTTTAGGAACTGGTGTGGGGTCTGGAATTGTTATAGATGGAAAATTAGTATATGGCAATGATGGATTTGCCGGAGAATTGGGACATACTAAAATTATTCGTGGACCGCAAGCTCGGCTATGCGGATGCGGACAGAGAGGGTGTTTAGAGGCCTATACTTCAGCAACTGGTGTTGCACGAACAGCACGTGAAATTATTGAAAATACGGATAGACCAACCCTATTGCGAACATTAGATCCTTCTGCAATAACATCAAAGGATGTTTTTGATGCTGCCGAGAAAGGCGATGAGGTTGCCAAGCAGATTTTCGATGAAACGGGCAAACTATTAGGGCAGAAATTTGCAGACTTTGTAGCATTCTCCGCCCCCGAAGCGATTATCCTTTTTGGCGGACTTGCCAAGTGCGGGCATTACCTCTACGACCCGATTGTAAAGACACTCAACGAGGAAGTAATGCATACTTGGACAAACAAAGTCAAAGTACTGTTCTCAGACCTGAAAGAGGCAGATGCTGCTGTACTCGGTGCTTCGGCGTTGGCATGGGAATAGTATGGAGAATTAACAATTAGCATATTCTTCTGTTTTTTGTTGTTTGTGGCTCTGTTCATTTACAAGTTTACAAACTTACAAATTTACAAATTGAACGATTGGTGTGAGAATACTTTATCAGTTTCCGATGTGGTTTCAGCGACTCTATGTGGGTATCACATGGCGCATGGATAAGCACCGAAAAGCAGTCTATTTGACATTCGACGATGGTCCGATACCTGAGGTAACCCCTCAGGTGTTGGCTGTTTTGGAGCAGTATGGCGTCAAAGCCACTTTCTTCATGGTGGGCGAAAACGCCGTAAAACACCCCGATGTGTACCGACAAGTGGTTGAGGCGGGGCATAGCATTGGTAATCATACCTATAACCATATGAACGCCTTGCGCTTCTCCACCAATACCTACATGGCGAATATCGCCAAAGCCGAAGCGGTACTTGGACAAACCCACCTATTCCGTCCCCCTTATGGGCGGTTCTGGATATGGCAGAAGTTGGCAGTATTCCATGCAGGATACAGAATGTATCTTTGGGATGTACTGACCCACGACTACAACCCGAACTACACTCCGGAGCACATGCTGAGTATTATCCAACGCTACACTCGCAATGGGAGTATTATCAATTTTCATGACTCCATTAAGTCCAACGAGCGCATGCTCGCTGTCTTGCCCAAGGCGATAGAGTGGCTCCAACAAGAGGGCTATGAGATACTGCCGCTATAATGCTATAATTATCTATAATATCAAATAATAAATTCCTATCAGTACTATTCCATCGCAGAGGGTATTTGGTGAAACAAACACTCCCTCCAATGGAGGTGCTTGGAAAGGTCAAAATACATGCAGAAAAACTTCTCTATATATTATAGACTATTGGCGGTGAGCGGGCTTTGTTTGCTGCTGTCGGGCTGTGCCAATCGGGGTATTGGTCCTCAAGGAGGCCCCAAAGATACAATCCCACCGCAGGTGGTGAAAGAAACGCCCCTCAATGGCACGACCAACTTCCGCGGCAACAAGATAGAGGTGGTCTTCAACGAGTATCTACAGTTGGATAATGTGCAGTCAAACCTGCTTGTTTCTCCACCGCAGCAGGTGCCACCTGAGGTCAGTGCCGTGGGGAAAAAACTGCAAATCACGCTGCAGGAAGAACTGAAGGACTCAACCACCTATACCCTCGATTTCGGTAATGCGATATGCGACTACACGGAGAAAAATCCCCTCACAAATTACACTTTTGCATTTGCCACGGGCGACAAGATTGACTCCCTGGAGGTCTATGGCTTAGTGGTCAATGCAGAGGACTTGAACCCCATCTCGGGGCTGTATGTCGGTCTGCAGGAGAATCTTGAGGATTCGGCTTTTTCTACCATTCCTTTCACGCGTGTGGCTCGCACGGATACACTCGGGCAATTTGGTATCCGCAATCTTCGTGGCGGTTCGTATCGGCTCTATGCCCTCCAAAACCAAAGCCGCGACTTCCTCTATCAACCCGGCGAGGGATTGGCTTTTGCCGACTCACTTGTAACCCCTCTATACGAAACAGAAATCATACACGATACAATTTGGCGTGATACGCTGACTATCAATGCGTTGGGCGACACACTGCCCTCTCGTATAGTGGACTCGGTGCGTATTGTGGAGAATACCTATGTAGGTCCATCCGACCTGCTGCTCTGGTTCTTTAAGGAGGAAAAAGTTCGCCACTATTTTCAGCGTGCCTATCGGGAGGAAGCCCATTGTATTCGTTTGATTTTCTCTGCTCCGCAAGATAGCCTGCCGACTATTGTTGCACTGCCGCCGAGTGCGATAGACAGCACACGGAACGACTCGGCGTGGGTCAATCCACTCGACCATGCGCTCTGGCAGAATAACCCAACGCGCGATACATTAGTCTGCTGGCTGCGTGATTCTTTGGCAATAGGGCAGGATAGTATCTATCTGCTCATGACCTATCGGAAGTCCGACTCGGTCTATAATCTTGTGCCACAGACAGATACCATCTCTGCTATTTATCGTGCGCCCCGCCTTACTGCCAAGGCAAAAGCCGCACTCGACAAAAAGAATCAAGAGCGGGTATTGGCACTCAAATCGAACGCCAAGAATGATTTTGAACTTTACGACACGCTGCGTATCTATTCGGTGTTCCCTATCGACTCAATATGGAAAGACAGTCTGCATTTGGTAGAGAAAATAGACACACTCTATAAGCCTTGTGCTTTCTCTTTGCAGCCGCTCGATAGTGCCAGGATGGGGTATGCAGTAGTAGCGAAGTTGGAACAGGGAAAGTCCTACGAACTGCGGCTCGACTCGGCGGCGATGCGAGACATCTATGGTAAGGTAAATAATGCCGCCACTTTCTCGCTCAAAATGAAGACGGTGGAGGACTATGCCACGCTGCTCGTCAAACTCGTGGACTATACCCCTGCCATTCGCCTCCAACTTTTGAACGACAAAGACCAAGTGGTGCGCGAGTTGCCTGCCTCTCCGGATGGCACTAAGTTCGAATTCCTTGCACCAAAAACCTACTACTTGCGCCTTTATTTTGACCTCAATGGCGATGGCAAATGGACAACGGGCGATTGGGAGGAGAAACGCCAACCGGAACCGGTGTACTATTTCCCGCAGAAACTCTCGCTGCGTGCCAACTGGGATTTTGAAGAGATATTCAACTACCAAGGTCGCCCGCAGTTGGAGGCAAAACCCCGCGAACTTATCAAAGACGCAGGAGCAACCAAGAAATAATGTTCATGATTGCTTCTAAGAATACAGAACGCCTTGTCGGCTATGCTTTTCTCGTGGCAGGTTTAGCGGTGCAGGTGGTGGTTTATTGCCTCCGCCCGGATAATCCATGGTCGCTTGTGAGCGGCTTGCTAGGTATGTGTTCCGTAGTGCTTTGTTCCCAAGGCAATATTCTCACTTTTGCTTTTGGTTTTGGGCAGATTTTGACCTACTCCTATCTCTGCTATCTCGAGCGTTTCTATGCCGGGATAGCGCTCAATGCGTTCTATTTCGTAACACAGATATACGGTGTCTATTCGTGGCGCCGCCAACTCCATCAAGCGAATGAGCAATCCCTCTCTACGCCTGTGCCGACCCGCCGTTTGCCGTTGCCTGCCCTGCTATGCGTGGTGGGTATCTCGCTCGGGGTATCGCTTTTGACGGGCTTTTGTCTCAGTCGCTTTACTGCAGATAGCAGTCCCTATTTAGACGCTTTTACCACCATACCTGCCCTTGTGGCGCAGGTGCTGATGATTCTTGTCTATCGCGAACAGTGGTATCTCTGGCTGTTTGTGGACGCACTCTCGGTACTGATGTGGCTGTTGGCGGGCAACTATTGTATGACAGCACTCTATGCTTTCTGGTGCATAAACTGTGTCTATGGCTATATCCGTTGGACAAAGCAGTTGGTTGCATAACCTTTTCTTTCTCAATCTATTACGCGTATGCCTACCCCCTATTTATTAGTCGAGAACCTGGCCAAGTCGGTTGGATCTAAAGTGCTGTTTCGAAATATCTCTTTCGCCGTCAACGAAGGGCAGCGTGTGGCACTGATTGCCCGCAATGGGGTAGGGAAGTCTACGCTGATGGATATTCTGACCAACCGAACAGACTATGATAGCGGGCGTATCACATGGCGCAACGACCTCCGTGTGAGTTATCTCCCGCAGCGTATCATCCTGCCAACGGAGGAGACCGTGCGCTCACTCTCTCATTCTGCCGAACAGACACTCCGATTCTCGCAGTTTCTCTCTCAATTGGGCATTACGGAACTTGACCAACAGATAGCGCACCTCAGTGGTGGGCAGCAGAAGCGGGTTGCGTTGGCGCAAGTACTTTCCGAAGAGCCTGATTTTCTGTTGCTTGACGAACCAACCAACCACCTCGATTTGGAAATGGTGGCATGGCTTGAGGAATACCTGCGTCGCTCCCAACTGACGCTCCTGCTTGTCACGCACGACCGCTATTTTCTTGACCGGGTCTGCTCCGATATTGTGGAGATAGACCAAAACACGCTCTATACATACCATGGCAATTATTCTTACTATTTAGAGAAACGGGCGGAGCGTATCGAGCAGCAGAACGCCGAGACCGACAAGTTCCGCAATCTCTATCGTACGGAGTTGGATTGGATGCGTCGTATGCCCCAAGCGCGTGCTCACAAGGCGCAGTACCGTATCGACAATTTCTACGAGATTGAGAAGAAAGCGAAGCGCACCCAGCAGGATACGGATGTTCGTCTGCAGGTGCAGTCAACCTATATCGGTAACAAGATTTTTGAGGCGAAAGAGGTCTGCAAATCTTTTCTTGTACAGCCGAACGACCCCACCGAGCAGCCTCATACTTTGCAGATACTCAATCGATTCTCGTATGTCTTTTCCCGTTACGAAAAACTCGGCATTATCGGCAACAACGGCACCGGCAAATCAACCTTCTTGCGACTCTTGTTGGGCGAAGTAGCCCCGGACAGCGGTTCATTCGATATTGGTACGACGGTACGGTTCGGCTACTATCGTCAGCAGGGATTGCCCTTCGAGGAGGGGAAGAAAGTGATTGATATTGTGCGAGATATAGCCGAAACGATAGACCTTGGCAATGGCGATAGATTGACCGCAAGCCAGTTCTTGCAACACTTCCTTTTCTCGCCATCGCAACAGTACGACTTTGTGTCGAAACTATCGGGCGGCGAACGACAGCGTCTGCACCTCTGCATGGTGCTGATGCGCAACCCCAATTTCCTTATTTTGGATGAGCCAACCAACGACCTTGATATTCCGACACTCAATGTGTTGGAGGAGTACCTTCGGGCGTTCAAAGGCTGCTTGATTGTGGTCAGCCACGACCGCTATTTTATGGACAAGGTGGTGGACCATCTTTTTGTTTTTCGTGGCAATGGCGTAGTGGAGGACTTCCCAGGCAACTACACACAGTTCCGCGAACAGGGTGGGGTACTCTCCGACCGTAAGCAAGCCCCCGTTTCGGCTGCAAAAGCAAAGTTTACAACGACATCTTCGGAAAAAGAACCCCCTACGCAACAACTTGAGCAACAGACGAAAAGCCCCCAAATAGAGCGTCCTCGAAAACTCTCGTTTAAGGAAAAACGGGAATTGGAGGAGTTGGAACAACGACTGCCTGAATTAGAAAAAGAGAAAGCCGACCTCGAGGGGCAACTCTCCGGCGGTTTGACCGATACAGCCGCCATTGCCACAGCCTCTACCCGTTACGAGGAAGTGCAACGCCTCTTGGACGCTGCCGAAATGCGTTGGCTCGAACTGAGCGAGATTTGATTATTCCATCAAGTCCTCGATAATTTGGTTTAATATGTGAATTCCCGATAGGGTTGCTACTACATGTGGAGTTGTCGAATTGACAATTTGTAACAACCCTCTATTCACATAGTGCTCTATCATTTCTTTGTTGCGCACCTTGTTGTATTCTATTCCATTTGCAGTGCGTAGACCGAGCATTATAAATTCATTATACCTATCTTTTTCGGTTAGATATTCATACTCATGCTGTAAAGAATGGGCAAGAGCTTGACTTATGTATACATCTAAATTTCCGATATTGCAAAAGCGTTTTTTTCCATCGTATCCGTATGCTCCTGCACCAAAACCAAAGTATGGAGTATTGTTCCAGTAGTTACTATTATGCAGCGAATGTCTATTTTTGATTGCAAAATTAGACACTTCGTAATGTTCGTAGCCCGCATTTTGCAATGAATGAGCTATATAATCGTACAACTGATTCTCCGTGTCTTCATCGGTCTCTATTAGCTCATGGTTCTGCAATTGCATATATAATGGAGTACCTTCTTCAAAGGTAAGACAATAGGTCGAGATATGTTGAATATTCAGTTGTAATACTTTTTCAATGTCTTGTTGAGTTACTTCAAATGTGGAAATAGGGAGTTCCTTCGGGGTTGGTATGGCATAGATAATATCTACAGATATATTATCAAATCCGGCTTCTTGTGCTTGCCTGACAGCCTTTTGGGCTTGTTCCGCATTATGTCGTCGACCTATTGCTCTCAGAATCACATCATTAAATGATTGTATCCCTATTGATAGACGATTGATACCCATTTTTCTCCAAGCAGAAAGTTTTTCGGGGGTAATATCTCCGGGATTGCATTCTAATGTAATTTCTTTGGCATTGTCAGTGGGCAATGCATCTAAAAGTTGCTGTATATGTGGAATCGACAAAAGACTTGGTGTCCCTCCCCCAAAATAAATAGTTTCGATTTTGGAAGTAGATAATGCATTTGAGTTATCTGCAATTTCAGTAAGTAGTGCTTTAACATAGTCTTCTCGACGATTGAGCATTGTTGTCGAAAAGAAGTCGCAGTAGGAGCAGCGACTTTTGCAAAATGGAATATGTATATATATACCAGCCATTATAGAATGCAAAGATACTATTTTTGTGTTAATTGAACAAGAGTAAATATTGGATTAAGCTATAGTTTTCACTTAGAAACGCCATTTTATTCACGATTTCCAATACATTGAATGCACACTAATGTCCGCTCTCTATCTGCGCTTCTATCTCCTCGCCGTCGAAGAGCGCATCCATTTTCTCCTCGTTGGCTGCGTCTTGCTCTACTTCCTCTTCGGTCTGTA
>CAVKVE010000063.1:0-2419 GCA_963659655.1 Bacteroidaceae bacterium
GAACGCCTCATATACATATACAACAAAAAAGAGGCTGCTTGATTTGGGTCAAACAGCCTCTCTTGGTTTTACGCTTTATGCGTTAGCTTGATGCTTTGTTATTTTCGTTTGGAATAACCTTGCCGGTTACTTCACTTCCTCGAAGTCGACATCTTCGGCGCCGCCGTCTTTGTTGCCGTTGCTCGAGTTGGTGTTGTTGCCGTTGAAGCCACCGTTCTGTGCACCGCTGAAGTCTGCGTTGGCAGCACCTGCCCCGGCATTCTGTGCGTTGTACATCTCTGCACTTGCGGCTTGGAATGCAGTCATCAGTGCGTTGTTGGCAGCCTCGCATGCGTCAGCATCCTTCTTCTCGTATGCCTCTTTCAGGTTCTTCAATGCCTCCTCGATAGGCGCTTTCTTGTCAGCAGGCAGTTTGTCGCCCAACTCTGCCAACTGTTTCTCGGTTTGGAAGATGGTAGCGTCTGCCTTATTCAGTTTGTCGATACGCTCTTTCTCGCGCTTATCTGCCTCGGCATTGGCTTCTGCCTCCGCTTTCATACGCTTGATTTCCTCGTCCGACAAGCCGCTCGAAGCCTCGATACGAATCTTCTGCTCCTTGCCCGTAGCCTTATCCTTGGCAGTTACATTCAAGATACCATTGGCATCGATATCGAAGGTAACCTCAATCTGCGGTTCACCACGACGGGCAGGCATAATGCCGTCCAAGTGGAAGATACCGATTTGCTTGTTCTGCGATGCCATAGGACGCTCCCCTTGCAGCACCTTAATCTCTACACTCGGCTGATTGTCCACCGCCGTGGTAAAGGTCTCGGTCTTTTTGGTCGGGATAGTGGTGTTGGACTCAATCATCTTGGTCATCACGCCGCCCATCGTCTCGATACCGAGGCTCAGAGGCGTAACATCCAACAGCAGGACATCCTTTACCTCGCCCGTCAGCACACCGCCTTGAATGGCTGCACCTACGGCTACTACCTCATCGGGGTTAACGCCCTTGTTCGGGGTCTTGCCGAAGAACTTCTCAACGGCTTGTTGGATAGCCGGGATACGGGTAGAACCACCTACCAAGATTACCTCGTCAATATCCTTCGTGGTCAAACCGGCTTTCTCCAAAGCGGTACGGCACGGAGCGATAGTACGCTGAATCAGGTCGTCAATCAGCTGCTCGAACTTAGCACGGGTCAGGGTCTTTACCAAGTGTGCAGGTACGCCGTTCACCGGCATGATGTACGGCAGGTTGATTTCGGTCGAAGTGGTGTTAGACAACTCGATTTTGGCTTTCTCGGCAGCCTCTTTCAGACGCTGCATAGCCATCGGGTCTTTGCTCAAATCGGCACCGCCGTTCTCGTTCTTGAACTCTTGTACGAGCCAGTCGATAATACGATGGTCAAAGTCATCACCACCCAGGTGGGTATCACCATCGGTAGCCTTTACCTCGAAGACACCGTCGCCCAATTCCAAGACGCTGACATCGTGGGTTCCACCACCGCAGTCGAAGACTACAATCTTCATATCCTTGTTGGATTTATCGAGTCCGTAAGCCAAAGCGGCTGCCGTAGGCTCGTTGACAATACGGCGTACATTCAAGCCCGCAATCTCGCCTGCCTCTTTGGTAGCCTGACGCTGGCTGTCGTTGAAGTAGGCAGGTACCGTAATAACGGCTTCCGTAACCTCTTGACCCAAATAGTCCTCGGCGGTCTTCTTCATCTTCTGGAGGATGATAGCCGAAATCTCTTGCGGGGTATAGAGTCGTCCGTCGATATCCACACGCGGGGTGTTGTTATCGCCTTTGACTACTTTATACGGCACACGGGCTATTTCGTTCGACAAGCGGTCGTAGGTCTCGCCCATGAAACGCTTGATAGAATAGACGGTTTTCGTAGGGTTGGTAATGGCTTGACGCTTTGCAGGGTCTCCTACTTTGCGCTCGCCACCATCTACAAATCCCACAACAGAAGGCGTAGTACGCTTGCCTTCCGAGTTAGCAATTACGATAGGTTCGTTGCCTTCCATCACAGCAACGCAGGAGTTGGTTGTTCCTAAGTCAATACCAATAATTTTAGACATAATAGATATGTGTTAAATGGGTTAATAATTCGTTTTTGTTTGCTATGCATTAGCGGCTCGCTTTCGCTTGCGCTGTTTGCGTAGTTTTTGTTTGCGCTGTATGTTAACGATTGATTGCTCAGCGTTAATTGAACCATCACGCAGACACCCTTAAAAAGACAAACTTTGTGCCAAAGCCCGGTCGCATGCTCCGGTCATAGAATTTGGCTGATTCTGTCAGCTTCACGCTGCCAATTTGGCAGAAAGTGCTGCCAAAATAAAAAAGAACTGCTTGCCCCCTGTTATGGGCAAGCAGTCCTTAAAAACCGAAGCAATACCGAATCTGCTCCGTCAGAGAGGAACCCTCTCAATGAGC
>CAVKVE010000063.1:2689-6400 GCA_963659655.1 Bacteroidaceae bacterium
GTTCCGTTGTCCTCATCTTTATCAATACGCTCTATCTCTTTCTCTGCTGCTTTCAGTTCTTCCTCTATTGTATAGAACACGCGCGGGTCGTTTCCGTTGGCCAAACAATTGATATATTCTGTCGAAAAGTCGAAACGATTCCCGCTACGGTGTGCAAATTCCAAATAGTAGAATGCTTTGTCATAGATGTGCAGCTCGGTATAGCAGAATCCGATGTAGTATCCTACCAGCAAGAAAGTGTTTTTGTCTTTTTCGCTGAGTTCGTAAACTTGAGTTTTCAGTCTATTAAAAATAGGACTTAGGACAGCTATCGCTTGCAGACAGCATCGTTGCTCCATCAGCTGATGCCCGTGCCGAATTTGGACTCCCATATTGGTCTTGGGCAGTTCGAGTAGTTCTTCTGTGTCCTCTGTTGGCAGTTCCGTCTTGACATAGCATAGAAGCATCGAAATGGCTTCCGGGATGTATGTAGAGTCGGGTACATAGTCTTGTACGAACTCATGTGGGGTGCATACAGCAGTCATGCGCACAGACATCACATCCTTCTTGTCTTCTAACGGATGCAGTGTGAATACATAGTGATTTCGTACGGTGTCGATTGTTAGCACCGATGAGCTGAATTCTTTGTTATCCACAAAGTGAGCCACCTCGCCGCTGGTGTCAATAGCTGCGCTCAGCAGGTCGTATTTTGCAATCTCATCGCGTTGGCGAATCGTGGTGGTTCCGTTCGCGTTTTGTACGGTCAGCGAAAGCAGGTCTTCTGTCATCTCGCCCCCGAACAAGTACCATAGATACTCGCCTAATGTGCCGTGGTTCGGTGCCTTAGAGGTGGGGTGTTTCGCTTTGTGCTGTTCTGCTTCGTGTGCCATTTCTGCGTCTAACAGCAACCGATAGTCGCGTTGGCTTTCTATACGCTCCTCATCTGTTATGGTAGGCTCTTTTGCCAATTCTTGCCGTACTATAATACCCATCTGAAAACAAGAATCTATATACATCATAAATGCTTGTTCAGTAGGATCAACGGTCTCGATTAGAATATGAATGTCCAGCTCATTGTCCTCTGCATCATACTCATATACGACCTTCGCATACAGATACTCATTGCTCAGCCGATGGCATAGTGAGCGTACTTTCTCATAGTTTTCGGGAGTGTATTTCAGGCTTGCCACTCCTCGGAATTGTAATTGCAGCACATTGGCTTGTGCGCCCGCATGACATACAAAGTGTCCGCTTTGATAGGTGAAAAGATAGGTCGCCCATTTCTCTTCGTGCTCTAATTCCTCCAAAGTGAACTGATGCTGCTTGCCCATATCTTTGATAAAGGCAATGGCGTTCTCATATTTCGGAGTATCTTCTGTAGGCGTGTCTTTGTCGGCTTGCCGCATAGCATCTGCTTCCGCTTGCAGCGTTCCCGCTTTCCATCTATAATAGACGCCATACGCAATGGCGCCCACAATGGCAAGCAAACAAAATAGAATAAATACCGGTGACATAATGCGTTCGTAGGTTTAGGTCAAAAATGGTGTTGTCCAATAGGACTAGTTCGCTTGGCGGTGTGTTCTTACCACACCAAAGCCAAGTGAAAGTCCATACTTTCGGGTTTTATTGTCGTGTCGTATTTCAGGTCGGAGTTGGTGAGCGCAATCTCCACTTGCCCGACTAAATATGAGTAGTCGATGTACTGCTGGTAGGTATCCGTGCCGTCTGTTTTTGTCAGAATATGTGGCAACGAAATCTGGTATGCGTCGGATGTACCTTGATAGAATTCTATGTAGCAGTGCACCGTACCATTGTCATAAATATTCTGCGTCAGTTCAGGGATGGAGAATGTGTAGTAATAGAAACCATTGTTATCCCACTGCCAGTCTTTCGACTCGATATGCAGGTTCAAGTGCGTTTTGTTGTACTGATAGACATATTCGGTAGGGTAGTAGGTATCTCCCTCCTCGCACGAGGATAGAATGAATAGGCAAGCGATGGCTGCCAATAGGTAATGAATCTTTTTCATGACGGAATTTGTGATTTTATCGTGTTTTATTCTGCAAAGATAGGTCTTTCTTTGTAAATTCGCAAATTATTTTATAATTTTGCACGCAAAATTAGTTCATCTATGCAGAAACATCCTCTTTTGATAGTCTTTCTGTCGTGTGCTGTTCTCTCAGTGCATGCTCAGCAAACGAAATCCTATTTGGCTTATATTGAAGAATGGCGCGAGGTGGCGCTTGCCAACCAGCGTGATTATGGTGTGCCGGCCTCTATCATTTTGGCGCAGGGGTTGCTTGAGTCGGGGGCAGGTACCAGCGAGTTGGCGCGTGAGGCGAACAATCATTTTGGTATCAAGTGCACCAGCGATTGGATGGGCGGCTCGTATTATCACGATGATGATTCCAAGGGCGAGTGCTTCCGCGTCTATCGAGATGCAGGCGAATCGTACAAGGACCATTCCCTTTTCCTTCAGCGTCCTCGCTATGCGACTTGTTTTGAGATAGCCGTTGAGGACTATTCGGGTTGGGCATATCGCCTTAAGCAGTGCGGCTATGCCACCGACCCGCTATATCCTAAAAAACTGATCAAAATTATTGAGGATTATCGCCTTGATACCCTTGCCACTCCCGAAGCATTAGCTTCTGCGTCTGTTTCTCATCATGTTGCTGCCTCGCAGAATACCGCAAAAACCTCGCAGCAAGGAGCTAAGAAAGCCACCGTGGTCACCCAATCCGACCCGATAGCCACTTTTAACCGCAATCCGGAGCCGGAGTATGAGGAACCACTCTCGGCGTATCAAGAGCGTCAGCAATTCTTTATTCAACACCCCAAGAAACGCTGCAATGGCGTGCAGTATGTCGTGGCCCGTGAGGGCGATACCTACGCCAATATCGCTTTTCGCCTCAATAAGCGGGAGCGCACGCTACGCAATTGGAACGATGCTTTGGGGCGAGATTTGCAGGTGGGCGATCGTGTCTATCTGTCCCGCAAGCGCTGCTATGGAGAGAAAGAGAAATCGCCCCTTTGGGTGCATCCGGGTGAGTCGCTTTGGGACATTTGTCAGCGCGAGGGCGTGCGTATGGCTAAGGTACAGCAACTCAATGGGTTTGATAAGTCTATGCGTGTGTTTCAGACTCGCCAGCAGATATTGCTGAGAAAGGAGAGCAAATGAATCGAGGCAGTTCAATGTCGATTGGTGATGTGTTGTCGCAGTGTCTGCGTGGGACGGAGTTGGAGAAGTCGTTGCTCGAGACGCGTGTGGTGGAACAGTGGCCGCAGGTGATGGGTGACACAGTGGCTCGCCTTACCTCGAAGATAGAGGTCAAAGAGGGCGTTCTCTATGTGTATATTCGCAGTGCTGCGCTCAAGTCGCAGTTGTTTGAGTGCCGATTCGATTTGGTGCGCAAACTCAATGAAGCTGTTGGTGGTACAGTTCTCCGTGATGTCCGCCTCTTGGGCTGATTATCATTCATCATTCGTAATTCATAAATTATTACAGTTGCAATAAAGTGAGGAGAAAGTATTTTGTTCTATATATGTGCCTATTTTCTTCCTTTTTTCTTGCCGCCTGCGGCATAGGAGACCTCTTGCTCGCAGTAATTCGTAATTCATAATTCATAATTAGTAAATCCCCTTGGTTTTTCCCGATACCATAGAATCAAAAATTGATTTCCTCACCATTCGTGCCGAACTCAGCCGCTACTGTTCCTCTCCGTTGGGGCGTGA
>CAVKVE010000063.1:6749-11039 GCA_963659655.1 Bacteroidaceae bacterium
AAGTATGGGCGTCTATCCGATTCGGCATCGCCTGAGTTGGCGCGTATCCGCCACGAATTGACTATAGTGCAGGGTAGTGTGGGGCGTGCGCTGAACCAGATTCTTCGACAAGCGCAGGCGGCAGGCATTCTAGATAAGGACGCAACGCCTACGCTTCGTGAGGGGCGTCTCGTTATCCCTGTCCCGCCGGCCTATAAGCGCAAGATAGGTGGTATCGTACATGATGAATCCGCTACGGGAAAGACTGTTTATATTGAGCCGCAACAAGTTGTCGAGGCAAACAATCATATTCGTGAGTTGGAGGGAGCTGAGCGTCGTGAGCGGATTCGTATCTTACAGGAGTTGACGGCTACGCTGCGTCCCTATATGCCTGCCATCCGTGAGAGTGAATCGATGTTGGCACAGGTCGATTTTTTGCTTGCCAAGGTGCAGTTGGCGCAGTCCCTGCACGCTATCCGTCCCGAATTATCTCGAGAGCCGGTCATCGATTGGCAGTCGGCTCGTCACCCGGTGCTGTATCTCAAATTCAGCCAACAGGGCAAAACGGTAGTGCCGCTCTCCATTCGCCTCCAGTCGTCGGAGAATCGTATGCTTGTTATCAGTGGTCCCAATGCAGGCGGTAAGTCCGTTTGCTTGAAGACGGTAGCGCTGTTGCAATATATGGTGCAGTGCGGCTTGCTTGTTCCGCTTGCAGAGACCAGTCGTATGGGTATGTTTGCTAACTTGATGATAGACATAGGCGATGAGCAGTCTATCGAGGACGACCTCTCCACCTATTCGAGCCATTTGCGCAATATGAAAGCCTTTGTCCGCTCGGCAGATAGTCGCACACTGCTGCTCATCGATGAGTTTGGTACGGGTACCGAGCCGCTCATCGGAGGGGCAATTGCCGAAGCAGTCCTTTACCAACTCGTGGCGCAGCAGGCTTTTGGCGTTATCACCACCCATTATACCAACCTCAAGCACTTTGCCGAGCAGACGGCAGGCGTGGTCAATGGGGCAATGCTCTACGATCGTGGACAGATGCGCCCTTTGTTCCAACTCTCTATCGGTCAGGCAGGTAGCAGTTTTGCCGTTGAGATAGCCAAACAGATAGGGCTACCCGAACCGATTATTGCGCATGCCACGGAGTTAGTGGGCGAGGAGCATATTGATTACGACAAGCAGTTGCAAGATATAGCCCGTGACAAACGCTATTGGGAAAATAAGCGTCAAAACATCCGTCAGCGCGAGAAGCACCTTGAGGAGCGCATTGCCTACTATGAGCAGGAAATAGCAGGGCTGAAGGCAAAGAAGCGTGAGGTGATGGATGAGGCGAAACAGCAGGCAGCGGATTTGTTGCGTGAGAGCAATGCTACCATTGAGCGCACCATTCGTGAGATTAAGGAAGCCAAGGCAGAGAAGGAACGCACACAGAAAGCTCGTCAGCGTGTAGAGACCATGAAACAGAAGGTTTTGCCGAAGCAGTCCCGAACCACTCCCGAACCAACTCCCTCTCTCCGGCAGACCAACGGCAAGACCGTGATGCGTGATTTCAGCGATTTGCGTGCTTTGAGCAAGCGGGCACAAGCAGAGGAGAAGGCAGCCAAAGCCATGCCCAAGAAGACGGGCAGTGGGGCAGGGTATACCTCTATGGTTCGTCAGCGGGTGCTGTCCTTTGAGCGCACGCTAGATCTACGCGGTATGCGTGCCGATGAGGCACTGGAGCGTTTTATAGCCTACCTTGATGATGCCGTAATGGTCAATGCGGGTGAGGTAACAATCCTGCATGGTACAGGTACAGGAGCTCTCAAACAGGTGGTGCGCGACTACCTGGACACCTATAATAAACAGCGCCGCAAGCGTGGTGATGACCTTCTTCATTATCACGATGGCGATCCGGACCATGGTGGTGCGGGGCTGACTATTGTTACGATAAATTGAAAAACGATACGCATGCATAAACTTTCCGCTACGCTTTTTGCTCTTTTGTTTGCCCTCTCTCTCTTAGCAGCACCGAAGGAATACACTGCTCGAGATGGTCATTCCTTGCGGGGATTCGGCTCTCAGGGCTACCAACTCTCCGTGATGGGCGAGTATGCCTACAATCGCACTTGGGAGCATTACGGCAATCTCGATATTCAGTCGCTGATGCCCATCAACCCGCACTTCGATTTGCAGGTCAATCTCCAACTATCTACAGCCAATGTCTATACGGGTGCAGCGATATTGCGCCAGCGTTTTGCGTTGCCCGTCGGCGAATTGTTTGCCGAGACGGAGGTGCTATACAAAGCAGTCGCTCGCAGCCGTCAGCACGACCTCTGCACTGCGCTCTCTCTGGGCTACCGAATGGACTATGTGTCGTTGCAGGTGGGTATGTTCAGTCGTGTGATGGCGTCGTGGGACAGAGAGTGGCGCACCACAGAGGTGTTCAACTGCGAGCCATTCAACTTGCTCTATCGTCTTGAGGTCTTTTGCCGTCCGCAGTCGTGTCGTTGGAACTTGTCCGCTACGGTCTCGAATATTGATGACTACCAAATGGAGCGTATGTGGCAGCCCATTTTCCTGCTGGGCGGGCATTACGATGTCGATTCGCATTGGCGAGTGTTGCTATCGGCGGAGTGCAAGCCTACGGGTATGTTCCATCTCAACGCCACATTCTATGCCGCGTATCTCCGCACTGGTTTTACCTATACTTTCTGATAGTGTAATGCTCTAACACCCAATCACTTATGACAAAACATATACACCATATATATATTCTTGCAGCGATAGCGTTTGCCTCTTGCAGCATGCCGAATTACGACATTCCGGGTATGTTCAATGGCACGAGTCCGGAGGTGGCTACTCGTTTTTCGGAGTCGATGGCATACAACGAGCAGTACGGCGAGATACACCTATCGGTTCCGGCGGACTATCGCATTTATGTTTGTACCGATTCGCATATCGATACCACGCACCGCAATTTGGAGCGTTTTGTGTTGGACTACAAGACGGACACGCTCTGCCCCTTTGCCATTCATCTCGGCGACCTCATCAACGGCACGGGCTACTACGATAACGCTCTTCGTACGCTGCAGACCGAACCCACTGTGGCTCACCACGATACGCTTTTTATCACACCGGGCAACCACGACATCTATTTCAACCAATGGTCGGATTTTCGTTCTCGTTTCCATACTTCTGCCTATTGGTTTGACACCTACGACCACGCCACGGGCGAGCGCCTCGACCTTTTTATCTGCCTCGATTCGGCGGAAGGCACGCTCGGTACGGCACAAATCAAATGGCTGCGTAACCTGTTGAAAGAGAAAAGCCAACAGCACTACCGTCATATTATTCTTTTCTCCCATACGCATCTCTACAAGCAAGACGGTTCGCAGGAGCATACCTCCAACTATGCGATGGAGGAAACCTACGAGATTACGGGGCTGATGGGCAAGTATGGTGTGGATATGTTTTGGTGTGGGCACGATCATTATCGGCAGGTGACCAATTATGCCGGTGCTACATGTATCATTGTCAATACCTGCCAAGATCCCGAACCGCACCCCTACTATATGGTGGTCGATATGGGCAGCCAAATCAACTATCAATTTATTTCGCTTAAGTAACACTCCAAATTCCTTAGCCCTATGAACATTTCGTTTTGGTATTATGTCATGTTGTTGCTCTCGCTCTCGTTCAGCAACGAGCGAGGCGCACAGCAGCCGCGTCCGCTGACCCATACGGGCAGCGTGCAAGTCTATTATTTCTATGATAGCCGTATGCCCACCGATGTGAGCAACCAGACCATGTTCCTTACGGAGAATCTGCTCGCCAAGCAGTACCAATCGCAGATGGACAATGGCGATGTCATTTTCTATAAAGTAGATTTAGCCTCATCTACCGGGCAGAAAATTGCTGCGAAGTGCAATATCGTTTTGACAGGATTGGTCGTCGCACGCCGTAACCGTATCTACGACCTCACGCAGAACGCCTACCAATATGCGCGTTCCGACCCGCAGAAGTTCCAAGAGAACCTCGCCTACCATATTGATAAACTCCTTCCCAAACGCAAAAAACATTCCTAAAATATGACTATTCATGACTATATCCGGTCCAATCGAGAGCGTTTCCTCTCCGAGTGGGCAAGTTTGATTCGCATTCCGAGTGTTAGTTGTCAGCCGGAGCACCACGCCGATATGGAGCGTTGTGCAGAGCGTTGGTGTGAATTGCTTCTGTCGGCAGGTTGTCAGCGTGCCGAGGTCTTGCCTTCGGCAGGCAATCCATTCGTCTTTGCCGAATATACCCCGAAGGTAGAATCTACTT
>CAVKVE010000063.1:11353-12796 GCA_963659655.1 Bacteroidaceae bacterium
TCTATGATAGGTAAAGACACCCCATCTATCACAACGGGTCTGCGTGGGTTGGCGTATTGGCAGATAGAGGTCACAGGGCCGAATCGTGACTTGCATTCCGGTCATTTCGGCGGTGCGGTCAAGAATCCGCTCAATGCTCTGTGTGAGATGTTGGCGCAGGTGATAGACAAGAATGGCCGCATCACTATTCCTCATTTCTACGACCATGTTTTGCCCATTCCTGCTGAGGAGCGCGAGATGATAGCGCATATCCCCTTCTCGCTTGATAAGTATAAGCAGTCTATCGGTGTCGACGAGGTAGCCGGAGAGGAGGGCTATTCCACATTAGAACGCAATTCCTGTCGCCCCTCCTTTGACATTTGTGGTATATGGGGGGGCTATACAGGGGAAGGCAGCAAAACGGTTTTGCCGAGTCGTGCCTATGCCAAGGTTTCGTGCCGTCTGGTGGCGAACCAGTCCCATACCGAGATTTCGCAAGCTTTTGTTGATTATATGCAGCAGCTGGCTCCTGCCGGTGTCCGTGTATCTGTCACACCGATGCATGGCGGACAGGGCTATGTTTGTCCTATTGATTTGCCCGCCTATCGTGCCGCAGAGAAAGGTTTCGAGGTCGCCTTTGGCAAGCGTCCGTTGGCAGCTCGTCGAGGAGGCAGTATTCCTATCATCTCCACTTTTGAGCAGCTCTTGGGCGTTAAAACCATTCTGATGGGCTTCGGCTTGGAGCAGAACGCCATCCATTCGCCCAACGAATCTATGGATTTGGAGGTCTGGGAGAAAGGTATTATTGCCGTTACGGAGTTCTACAAGAATTACCCTGCTATGATAGCAGACTAAATCAAACGGTCACATTATGCGTATCACTATTATAGGAATGGGCAATGTAGCATGTAACTTGCAGCACGCTTTTCGCCAGAACGGTGTTTCTGTTGATATGGTCTCTTCGCGTGAGGGGCTTGAGTCGTTGCCGGAGGCAGATGTCTTTATCTATGCCGTTCGAGATGAGGCGTTGGCGCAGGTCGTAGCCCGTGTGCATGCCCCGCAGGCTCTGCATCTGCACACATCGGGTACGATGCCGCTTTCGGTCTTTGGCGTTGACAAACCGCATGCGGGAGTGCTTTATTTTTTTCAGTCGTTCAGCAAGGCACAGCTCATTGATGATTTCCATTCTATTCCGGTTTTCATTGAGGGCACTACGCTTGATGATGTCACGGCTATCTACACCCTTGCGCAGACGCTCACTTCGCATATCTACGAAACAACTCAAGCAGAGCGGGAGCGTCTTCATGTGGCTGGAGTGTTTGCTAACAATTTCTCCAATTTGATGTATTCTGTGGCGGCCGATTTGTTGCAGGGTACGTCCATTCCATTCCAAGTCCTTCTGCCTTTGATAGACCAAACGGCAGCCAAAGTACATACCCTTTCGCCTCGTGAGGCGCAGACGGG
>CAVKVE010000064.1:0-10946 GCA_963659655.1 Bacteroidaceae bacterium
AAAAAAGCGTGAACTTTCGTTCGCTTCATTTGATTCTTTGAGGTTCTGGACTACCTTATCTATTCAAATTTACGCACAGAAAACTCACGCTGTTAACGCGAGCGTGCATAAACCTGTGCTTGAATAGATAAATTCTTGAAAGTGTCCAGTTTTCAAAGAATCAAGTTGGGCTTATTACGCTGTTTTTAGTATGTTGTTGCACCGCCTATCGGTGCGGAGGTATTATCATAGGCTGTTTGGTTGTTGATTTCTCCTTGTTTATAATCTGCTGCAAAAATACTATATTATTTTTGATTATGCAAATGGAATTTTGGATTGTGCAAATGGAGATGAGGGAAAAGCATAATTCGGGTTGTACTCCCCGTAATTGAGGCATTTGGGATAGTTGGTTTTGTTTCTTGTCCTATTATGGCACGAGTTCGTAGTTGGTGCTTCGTCCGCCCTCGTCGGTCTTGCGAAGAAAAAGCGAATTATTCTCCGCAAATTTGCGGAGAATAGACAAGTGGCTGTTTTTTGCTCCGTTAATGCCCATTAAAGACCATATAAAGGATGTGTTTTCTCTCCATTAATTGCCATGCATGTCCATGCAGGCTGCGCCGAATCAAATACTTGAAAAATTTGGTCAAATAAAACCAAATAGGTCAGTTTTTCTCCATTAATTGCCATGCATGTCCATAAAGGCTGCGCCGAAACAAATACTTGAAAAATTGGGTCAAATATGGACAAATAAGTCGGTTTTGCTCCATTAATGCCCATGCAAAGCCACTAAAAACATATATTTTTGCAATAAAAATTTTCAGCGTGAATATGAGTTCAGCATTTGGTATAGGTATAGTTGGTCACCGGCTAATGTCCATATTTCTCTCCATTTCGGCATTCGTAAATCCAATAGATGCTGAAAACGCTTCCCGTGATTGAGTACTTGCAAATGCGTAAGTTCATGAATTAGTATGTACTCTATCTGTGGTTTGGGAAAGATTGCGATTGTGCCGTAATCTATTTTGATAACTCTTTCGTCAGGACGACATAGCCCAAGAATCCTTTTTCCTTTTCTCGTTCGTAAGTCCTTTACAATTTGCAACTGCACATTTTCCTCACCATACAAATTTGCATAATAGTTGAAACGCTCAACTACATATTGCTCTTGTTCGGGGGTAGGACCTTGACGCTTTCGTTTGTATAATGCGCGGGCTATTTTCTTCCTATATTTATCAACGGCTTTTGTGATTAACTCCTCGCGCTGTTGTTCGGAGATGCTGTCTTGGCAGCGAAGAATAATTTGTTCGTCTTGGATAGTGGCAATCGGTTCTTTAATATCATTGTCAATCTCAATACGAATAGGGTATTTGATTGTGTAACCCGGTGTTACATAAAGAACACTACCAAAAACATAAAAGATTGGAATGTAATCGCCATGTATATAATGCTGTACATAGGATTCCAATATATTATGATCAATGTAACTTCTTGCGATGTCTTCTTGGCAGTGTGCCGGCAGATGACAGACAATTCGACCATCAAACATTCTCTCAACCGATATTCCTGAAATATCGGTTCGCCTATCAATATAGACTGTCTTATTGTGTATTGTCCAAGTTTCTTTGTTCTCCGTTGAGAGTGGAGAGTTTTTTTGTAAAGCAAAATTTGGTTCCATATCCTTAACTGTTTTAGATTCTGCGGCAAAGATACGGCAACTAACTGCCATATCAGTGCAGTTCGGAGAGAAAAAATACTTTTGTTCTTCTTTTTTCTCGGGAAGATTCGCATTTACCATCGTTGGAATAGCCACAATGGTAGTTGCGATTACAATTAGCTATTTTGTGACTGTTTCCCTGTTGGCCATTGCTTTAGTGATTTTGTGAGCATGGGGATCGATTGGTAGAACGGAATAAAAAACAAGACTGCCAATCCGAGATTGGCAGTCTTGGGGGAGAGAGTAGGGGCTATTACTACCCCTATCGCTCTTTTTTAGGTACAAGAAATGTCTATTAGCCCGAAATGTCTATTAGCCCGCTATTTCAAATTCTTCCTTCGGGACTCGTTCGGCAACGGTGCCTATTTTGTGCCGATTTTCTCGCCCATCACGGTGTAGATATTTCCTCCCTTGACGATATAGAGTACGCCGTTCGAGATGTACTTGTACGCCTTAATGCTGTCGCCGGTCGTTTGGTCAATGGCGGCTGCGAGCGGGCCTTCGTACTCAATGTGTATCGGCAGGTCGTACGAGTTGACCGCATCGGCAACGATGCGTATCGTGGTTTCGTTCACCTTGCTTACTACTACTTTACCCGATACGAAGAAATACATCTTCTTAGAGGTACCGCTCTCGGTGAGCGTGGTGTAGTACGACGGAGTGAGTTCGCCATCGGAGTTGATACCCGTAGAGGTCTTTACCGTCCAGTTGTCGTAGGTGTCGTTGATGGCATATTCGCCCGCAGGGATGATGATGTCCGCATCGGTGTCGTCGTTGTAGAAATAGAACAGCACCTTGTCGCTTCGGTCTGCCTTGGTGGCAGTGAAGAGCTTGAAGCCGCGCTTAGCGGTATAGTCCTCGGTGGCTACATTGTCTTGCGAGGTGTAGGTCTGCGATACTGCGCCTTCGGTGGCGTCATAGCGCAGGTGGCTATGGTCGCAGACGATGGTGCTTGTGGCGGTCTTGCTGCCGCAAGTGGCGGTGAATACTGCCGTACCCTTGGCCTCTGCCAGAATGGTAATGGTCAAGTAGTCTTCGCCTATGGTCTGTTTGGTGATAGAAGCCGCTGCCGAGTTGCTCGATACGGTAATGTCGCTGCCCCTGCCGTTGATAATCGTAAAGGTAACATCCACCGAGTCGCCCAAGAGCAGGCTGTGGCTCTCTACATCAACGAGCAGGGCGCCTGCCTCTTTCTCATACCAAAGATACGGGTTTGTACCGAGTACCCAAGGCGCTGCTTCGGTATTTCCTCCTACGAAGTTCAGTCCGGCAAAGAAATCGTTGGTCAGCGCAGCGGTTGCAAGCGTGGCACCCTCTGTGGTGGTGTCGGTCGCTTGGATGGTTGCATCGATGGGTTTCAGTTGGGAGATGACATAGTTCTTGCCGAGAGCCGCTTCCGGCGTGCTGTCAAGATAGAGCGGTTCTTTTGTGCCATCATAGTATGCATTCCTATCTTCCTCTGTCCATGTGCTATTCATTGTGTCCCAGTCTATGTCCTTGTCATCTGCGCTTGTCTTGCCGACAATACGGTGCGCATAAGCAGCCGTCTCGTTTTCGGCGCTGAGGGTATCTATGCCGACAAGGTTGTTGGCGATAACTTTGGTAGTGGAAGCGACCCATGTGCTTTCTAACGAGCCTGCAATACCACCGGCAGCCGCCGAGCGTGCATTGCCCTTTGTCTCTATTTCGCCTTCGGCGTAACAATTGGTTACGGTAGAGCGTGCGCTGCTGCCGATAATGCCACCGGCTACGGTTGTGCCTGCGAGCAGTGCATCGGCGTGGCAGTTGCTGATGGTCTCATCGCCGCTGTTGCTCTGTCCGACTATGCCGCCGATAGTAGCACCTGCAATCAGTCCGGAGAAAGCGCAGCCTTTTACGACAGAGCCGGTACGCAGTTCGCCTGCGATACCGCCGACTGTGGCATCAGCAAGGTCGAGCCATGCCTCTTGCGAAGAGCAGAGACGGATGGCAGAGGTGGTGCTGACGCTGCCGGCTATAGAGCCGAAAATGCCGTCGTAGCCGCTCGCGGCAGTTGCCTCGGCGTTGTAGATATGGATGTTTTCGATAGTGGCAGTGCCGCTCAACTCTTGGTTGGTTACGATGCTACCTGCCACAAAACCCGCCTCTTGCGCCGAGGAGAGCGTAATCTTCGGTGCATAGAGCGTCAAATCGGTGATGTGCGCCGTGTCAAGCACATTGGGGAATAGTGCATTGTCGTTCAATACCAGATTGGTAATCAAGTGGTTCTGTCCATTGAGTACGCCCGTGAAGTTGGCATCTACGCCTGCGTAGGGGATAGCCTCGAAATCGAGGTCTGCCACTACACTATAGATAGCCGCAGGGTGCTTCTGTATCTGTTTGAAATCGCCCGCTGTGGCAATCTGATACGGGTTCGCTTTTGTGCCTTGTCCTTGCAGCGAATTGAGCGGCAGGCTGACAAAGGTCGGAGTGTATTGCGAGTAGTTGTAGTAGAGTATCAGCAGTTGCGGGTTGGTTTCCGGATTGAGCAGCGAGATGCCCGACAGGTTGCCTTTTGTTGCGTCAGGTCCCAGCTCGAGCAGACGCTCGCCCTTCGTGTTGATCACATAGAGCAACTCATCCGAAGCCGAAGAGCCGGTGGCTTGGAGTCGCTTAACGAGGAACATATACTCTCGGTTGTTGTCGGTGTCGAACAGCCATGGGTCGAAAGCCGCCGAATTGATATAGGGCAACGCCATTTGGATGTTTGTGCCGAGGTTGATGTTGTCGTAGTGGTTGACCGAGCCGTCTTGGTTGAGCCACAGAATCGGGTGGATGGTGTTGCCGTCAGCGTCGTCCGAACCATTCGAGAGCGCAATCACATACTGATAGCCGTCCTTGGTGGGGTAGCGGTCGATGCTCGAAGAGAGTTGGTCACCTTTGTATACGGAGTTGATATCCAGTACGGTCTTGCACGAGGGCAGCGTTACGAATTGGAAGTGTACCGAGTCGTCTTTGGTGTAGGTGAAGCAGTATTCCTCTTCTTGTCCTGCAATGTCGGTCAGCGGCAGATAGTCGTCCGTGAAGGTGGCTATCGTGTCCAACAGGTTC
Organism: Bacteroidaceae bacterium; assembly: GCA_963659655.1. GTDB lineage: Bacteria > Bacteroidota > Bacteroidia > Bacteroidales > Paludibacteraceae > Colicola. The sequence continues at coordinate 4,763 of CAVKVE010000064.1, forward strand.
CCGCGCAGGTCGTAGACATAGTACGAGGTGATGAATTCATCGGTGCTGGTGTAGTGGTCAAACGACAAGATGTAGGCGGTGTCGGCGCTGAATGTGTTGAACGCCAAGTCGTCGTTGTAGCGCAGACCACCTATGTAGGGGAAAGTATAGAGATATCCCGCTATGCTGTCGCAGGGCACGGAGGTCGTGGCGATGGTGTCGTATTTGCTGTTGTACATGGTCAGCAGGAAATGGTTGTCTTTCTGCACCACAGGGTCTTCGTTCCAAGGCGTGCTCGGGTCGAAGAACTCCTTCTCGTAGTGTGCAGTCACATAGCATACTTCTTTCCCGTTTTTGCCCATCAAGATAGGTACGGAGTTGCCGCCGGAGCCGGAGATAAGTGCATAATCCAGCGAGAAGGTGTGGGCGAGGGTAGGGGTACTTGCGCCCCAGCCTGCCTTGGTATAGACATCAAAGTGCAGCCAGTAGTAGCCGTTGTCGCTTTCGCCGTCACCATAGTTGATAGAGTCGCGTTGGAAAACGAGGGTATAGTTCTCGCTCCAACTATCGGTGGCGGTGTTTTGTGCCAGCACTTGGTTGCCCGCAATGGTGCAGATTTTGTCTGCCTTGCCGAGCGAATAGACATCGTTATACACTTTGCCTGTGTAGTCTTTGGTTACGCCATGCACATAGAGCATTACCTCGTAGTTGTTGTCGGTGTTGAAGAACTTCTTCGTTACGAGTGGGTTCAACTCCACTTGGTTGATTCCCACAATGGTGGTGTCTTCGGCAAAGTTGTCCGTAAATTCGCCCACCAATTTATTCTCCGCGTCATAGACTTTCACCGTAGCCGCAGTGTAGTATTTCTGTGCATTGAGTGTATAGTCAATGGTATACACCCATACGCTGCCGTCCGGAGCGCTCAGCACACCGCAAGCGCTCGTAGCAGGCAGTTCACTGGTCGGTGTGGTGACTGTAGAGGTTGTTCTTTTGCTGTGATGCGTGAGATAGTCAGCCGATACCGATGGCTGATGCAGCTGCTTTTGCGGTCCTAAAAAAGCAGATTGAAGTGTGGTCGCAGGTTGCAGGTCGGATTGCATAGTGGAGGCGTTTGCCGCCTGTGTACTACCTAACCCGCACACAAGCAATGCTGCGGACAAAAGAGTAATTTTTTTCATATTGTTACTTATTATTGTTGCTTATTTTGTGGTTGAATGAGTGTTGCCGGATTCTTGTGTCCTAATTAGGTCAGCGTTTCGCAATGGGTTGCTTTCGCTATGGAATATTCTATTTCCGCTGCAAAGGTACAATTTATATTCCGTTTGTGCAAATTTGTTGGCTGTTCTGTTTCCATTTTGTTTGTGTTATTATTGAATATGCAGCAAGTTGATAAATATACAATGAGTGTATTGCATAAATGCATAAAAATGGTTTACCTTTTCGATGTAAATTTGTATCGATTGGGTGTCTTTTTGCTGGGTTCTATCTGTATCGGAAAGCATATTTTAGAGGGCTTTTTCGGTCAGCTGTCTATCTCGGACGTATCGCCCTACCATTACCCTACCATTATGCGTTCTTGTAAGGCTCTTAGATAGACCATTTTGACCCCCTAATTATAATTATAGTCAATGAACTGATTTTTTTCTGTATAATACACTTTGTGAATGAAAAATTATGATTTGTTTTGTTTATTTGATTTTTAGCTTGTATCTTTGCAACGAAATTTATATCGAGATACTACAGAATGCGCGATATAATTATTTGATAATAAGTTTGTATGGCAAAAATAATAACATTTATGAAAAAGAACTTTTTCCTTGTCGTTTGTATGATGCTATTGTCCGTTGGTGGTATGGTTTCTTGTGAGGGAACCCTAATTAGCAAAGAGAACAAGGCTATGAAGAAAAAATGTGACCTACTTTATGCCGAAAATGGTCCGTATTTAGATGCTAACTATAAGGAGGGAGATACGCTTTTATTGCGTATTAATAAGGATACCTTAAGTACATATATCGTTGTTTGGTCTAAGCACGATTATTTTATGATAGGAACGAAAAATCCTATGATTGACAATATTCTATATGAGGGAATTACTCAAACGGTGGCATTCAGAAAATTAGGAAGTAGTAGTAATAGTATTAAAATCTATCTTTCTATGCAATTTATGGGAGATAGTATAGACCAATACGCTGCTGTTGATTGGGACTATTCTTATATTTCCAGAAAAGAAAAAGAAAATGTGGGATACACAATTCCGGAGTATGATAAGGAAACAGAGCGGTTCATTATGGATGAATATGATGACTACTTTGGAACTCATAATTGGTGTCTTCTACGAAAAAATGAGGGAGTCGTACGAATGGGGAATGCGTATGGTGATAGTCTAATTGTGGTGCAGAAGAAACCCTATATAAAATAGGTGTATCTTTCTATCATATAGATGGTGCTACCTATAGATTTGTATATATTGCAGAAAAGCAGTAATTTTGTGGGCAGAATGGATAGGAACAAGGGTATCTACCTTGGCATCTATCAAATTGTCCCGATGAGATTGCGGAGTTTTTATTAGTGAAAACGCCCGATTAGTCGGATTAAGTAACTCGTAATTTGTAAGAATCATTATGACGGTATTAGAGAAACTATCGGCTCTACGCACCGAAATGCGTCAACATAATTTGAGTGCCTACATTGTGCCGGGTACAGACCCGCACGCCTCGGAGTATATGGCGGCTCACTGGATGGAAACTACTTGGTTGTCAGGCTTTAAGGGCGAGACAGGTACGGTGGTCGTGACGGCAGATAAGGCGTTCCTTTGGACGGATTCACGCTACTACTTGCAGGCGAATATCGAGTTGGCAGGCTCCACTATCGAGTTGATGCGTGAGTCGGATATCGATTGCCCGACTATTGCCGAGTGGCTTTGTGCCAATGTGCAGGGTGTCGTGGGGTTGAACCCGGAGATGTATAGTGTCAATGCCTTCAATGCATTGCGTGCGGAGTTGGGTGAGGCAGGGCTGTCGACGCTTTCTGTCGACCTCATTCGCCCCTTGTGGGTAGAGGGGCGTCCGGCTATTCCGGCCAGTCCGCTTTATGAGTACGAGGAACAGTATTCGGGCGAGAGTACCACGCACAAGTTGGCGCGTATCCGTGAGGCATTGGCGAAGAAAAAAGCCGATGCGATGATTATCTCTGCGTTGGACGAGATAGCATGGCTGCTCAATATCCGTGGCAACGATGTGGAATATAACCCGGTGGTTATCAGCTATGTAGTGTTGGAGAAGGAGAGTTGTACATTGTTTGTGTCGCCCGAGAAAGTGACAGCGGCAGCAGCGGAGTACTTGAAGCGTTCGGGTATTGCCGTGCAGGATTACGAGCAGGTGTTCCCGTATATTGCCAAGTTGCAGGGGACGGTTCTCTTCGATGGTGCCAAGGTGAACGAGGCACTCTATGAGGCGATTCCCACAGCGTGTCGCAAACTCAATGCGCAGTCGCCTATCTTGGTGGCGAAGAGCAAGAAAAATACTGTGGAGTTGGAGGGGGAGCGTATCGCTATGCGTGAGGATGCCGTGGCATTGACGCGGTTCTTCCGTTGGCTCGAAGAGGAAGCCTTTGCGGGCGGTCGGAAGCAGACGGAGTGGTCGCTAATGGAGAAGTTGCACGAGTTCCGTGCTATGGGAAAGCACTTTGTGGAGGAGTCGTTTGGTACGATTGCAGGCTACCGTGGCAATGGCGCTATTGTGCATTACGCAGCCACAGCAGACCATTGTGCCGAGGTGCTGCCGGAGGGTATGCTGTTGCTCGATTCAGGCGGACAATACCTCGACGGTACAACCGATATCACGCGTACCACTTGGTTGGGTGGTGCTATTCCCGAGCAGGCAAAACTCGACTATACGTATACGCTCAAGGGGCATATCGCCTTGCAGACGGCAGAGTTCCCGCGCGGTACACGAGGCAATCAGTTAGACGCTCTTGCCAAACAGTATATGTGGGCAGCGGGTATCACATTCGGTCATGGCACAGGTCATGGCGTGGGGCACTTCTTGGGTTGCCACGAGGGGCCGCAGAATGTGCGTACCGATAATAATCCGACTGTGCTGGAGGTGGGGCAGATCGTGTCCGACGAGCCGGGTATCTATCGTACCGATGAGTGGGGTATTCGTATCGAGAACTTGATTACGGTGCGCCCTGTAGAGCGCAAAGCGGCAGCCACTACGGAGGATGATTTCCTTGGATTCGAGACGCTGACGCTCTGTTTCTACGACACCTCTTTAATAGAGATGTCGCTTATGACGCAAAAGGAGATAGATTGGCTCAATCGCTATCATGCCTTTGTCTATCAGGAGATTGCGCCACGGCTCAATGCCGCCGAAGCCGCCTATTTGGCAAAAAAGTGCAAACCATTATCTCTATAGATACTACCTCAATTTTGTAGGCTGCCCACTCTGGTGGGGCAGAAATACAAAGACCTCCCCTGCGAAGATTTCCTTCTGCAGGGGAGGTCTTTTGTTAGGCTGCTCTTGGAGCAGGCTCGTTCTTTAGATTCCGAGTTTCTTGCGAATGTCTTTCGGGATGGCGTTCTTATGTACCAAGATGTCGTTGGTCTTGTATTTCATAAACGCCTCGGAGATATACCATATTCCGTGGTAGTCGCTTTTCTCGGTGCCCCATGAGTTCTTTATCATGTAGTAGCGCTTGCCGTTTTGGTCTTTCGCCGTGCCGAATATCTGCATACCATGGTCATCGGTGGTCTCCCAACTGTCGAATGCTTTTTGGCGCAGTTCCTGCGTAACCTCTATCTCCGGAAGTGGTTTCTTAGTCAGTTCCTCTTTTTTGTCTTTCTCGGTCAGTCCCAACCAGTGTGCCGCATCGCTGCCCGTCAGGTCTGCGCCTTTGTCTGCATCGGGCATTACACCGATTCCCTTGCGGGTAAAGCCAATCTCGCTGACATCTGCGCCCCATGCAAGGGTATAACCATTGGCGATAGCGTTATCAATAATGCGCATTAGGTCGTCAATAGGCACATTGTACATTTGGTCCATACGCCAGTTGTCGGGCACCTCGAGGGCAAAACGAGTATAGAATGGGTGATGCGTGTAGGAGGTAATGCTCACATAGTCATCTGCATTCAGCCCAAGCGACTGAGCAAAAGTAAGCGGGGTATATTCCTTTCCGTTGTAGGTAAACTTCTCGGGGCAGGCACCCAAATAGGTATCGTAGATAGACTGCAGTCCTTTTTTCCAAACAGGAGTGAGTTTGCTCAGTTTGCTTGTCGTAAGGGCTGTGATATAGCCGTTTGCCACGGCATCCAATTCTCCATGAACAGGCAGTGTGTCTGCGGGAGTTGCTCCGTATTGGATACCCGGCATTACGGATTGAGGCACCATACCATAGTTTTTCAGACAGTACATCACATCGTAGCACGAGCCGCCGGCTGCGAATTTCACATCGCCGTACATACGGACAACATATTCTGCACGGTCTACCATCGTGTGGCTGACAACGAACATCTCGCTCAGGTCATATTCGCCTTTTCCCGTACGGAGTAGTTCGCTCTCAATGAAACCGATAGTAGAGAAAGCCCAGCAAGTACCGCTGCGGTGCTGATTTTTGACAGGTGTGATCGCTACGCTGTCAATGGTAGTAAAACGGAAGCCCTCGGTGGTGTCCGCAGCAATGCTGTCTGCATACAGTGTGTTGGCCGATAGGGTCGGCAGCAGCAGAGTGGCGAGAGCCAAAGATAAAATGGTCTTTTTCATATTGTTGTATATTTTTTGCGTTATAGTTATCCTATTTGAGGTGCTGTGAGGTACAGCTCGTTCTATTTGAAGAACAGCGACAGCCCGATAGAGGCTACAATCGGTCCTGACGGGTGCTTTATCCGCCCTTGGTCGATGGCGGCTTGTTCTATAATGGTGGGCGTCAGGTGTTGTATATAGCCCAATTCGGCAAAAACACCGAAGTTCGGCACAATAAACCATTCTACGCCCGCTGCAAAGCGCAGGGTTGCTACGGCAGAGAACGAGTCCTTCAGCCGATATGACGGCTCTTCATCGGTACTGCTCGATAGTGGCTCTACCGTCTTTACATACGGAATAGACACGCCCGGCTCAATGGACACAAAGAAATCCCAGTTGTGGAAATAGGGCTGCGCATAGAACGCACGGATGTCTTTCACCAGCGGAATACGGTAGCCCACGCCCAT
>CAVKVE010000064.1:11273-12685 GCA_963659655.1 Bacteroidaceae bacterium
TGCATATAGCCCTATACTCAAAAGAGAGTATAGGGTTATGCTAAGGAAGCGTTTCATCGCATTTTCTTGGCTTGTGCCTTGGCGTTCTCGCGTGCCATACGCTGCTGCTCACGCTGCATTTTCTCAAGGCGTTCCATAAATCCGGACTTCTTCTGCCCGTTGCCTTTTTTCTTGGCATTCGCCTCCATTTGTGCCAACAACTTCTTGTCGTTGATAGCCCAACGGAAAATCATTGTCTGCAGAATAGTGAAGAGCAGCGAAAGCAGATAGTAGTAGCTCAAGCCGGCTGCGTAGTCGTTGAAGATAAAGAGGAACATCAGCGGCATCAGGTACATCATCCACTTCATGAACTTCATGCTTGGGTCGGTAGCCTGCGTCTGCATGGTGATGTAGGTATAGAGGAAGTTGGTGATGGTCATCAACAAGCAGAATATACTCAAGTGGTCGCCCAGTAGCGGGATGTTCGTGCCCCATGACAGCACGGCATCGTAGGTCGATAGGTCTTCTGCCCACAAGAACGACTTGCCACGCAGTTCGATAGCGGTCGGGAAGAACCAGAACATCGCCATCAGCACAGGGAACTGGAACAGCATAGGCAAACAGCCCGACATAGGACTTACGCCTGCACGCTGATAGAGTGCCATGGTTGCTTGCTGACGCTCCTGCATCTTTTCGGGCGGATATTTTGCGTTTATCTCATCCAATTGTGGTTTTAGCACACGCATCTTGGCGCTCGAACGGTACGAAACAAAGACGAACGGCAAGATAATGAGTTTGATTACCAGCGTCATCAGCAGAATAACCAAACCGATATGCAGTCCCCACGAAGTGAAGAGGTCGAACATCGGGATAACGAGAATCTTCTCTATCCAACTGACTATCTTCCAACCCAGCGGCACCAACTCATTGAGGTGCAGTTTTGCCTCGCGCGGCAGTTCTTTGTCGTACGATTTGAGGGTGTTGTAGTGGTTGGGCACAAAGAAGTAGTGGAACTGTGTCGCTTTCTGCCCCGTCACATCAAATGCAACCCCCGTCTTGGTGTTGTATTCCTTAATATATCGGCTGTATTTGTCTTGCGGTGTGGATTCAAAGTCGGTGGCGCTGAATCCGTCTTCGGCTATCATGACGGTTGAGAAGAATTGGTCTTTGTAGCCAATCCAACGCACTTTTGCCCCCTCACGCTTGGTGTCGTGTTTGCTCTCGCTGAGCAGCTCTTGGTCACCGTTGGCGGTCATATATTGCAGGCGGGCATAGCGTTCCTCGAACTTACGCCCTCGCTCCTGCTGCGGAATGAGTTGACGCCAATGCATCTCCAGCGAGTTGACATTCTGTGCCAATACCGACTGCATATTGTGCGCCTCGATCGATAGCCCGACCGTATAGTCGTCTGCCGATAGGGTATAGACAAAGTC
>CAVKVE010000065.1:0-12663 GCA_963659655.1 Bacteroidaceae bacterium
GCCGAGGGCGTTGTAGATCTTGTCGCCCTTCAGGATGTAGAGCTGACCGTTGCGGATGACCTTAACCGCTTTGACCTCGCTCGATGCGTTGTCGATAGCCGACGGAGTGGTCTTAGCCGGGGTCAGAATCAGTGCCGTGAAGCCACCGTCACCACTCTTTTGGTTGCTCTCGATGCAGATGAAATTGGTCTTGGTGGCGTCTAGCTTGAACTTCATACCTTCGCCACTTTTAGCGGTCTTGGTAACCTCCGTATTCTCTACACCATTGACATACAACTTGATAGCGCGTTCATCACCGGTGCCCGAGATGAGGGTCAGCGAGTCGGCTGCAGGCAGAACCATATAGAGGCGAGTGGTACCCTTTGAGATACGGCGGTTGGCAGCCTCGTTGACCTTCTTGGCGAACTTCCAACCCTTGCTGGCGTCGTAACCATATGCACCATAGATATAGCTGATTTCGGTACCATCGAACTTGACGGTGTCGGTGCCGAGCGTGGTCGGAGCGGTCAGCTCGTAGCCCTTAACCGGGTACTTGAGCGTGGTGTTGTCATCGCCCGTGACGATGATATTGCCCTCCGCATCGATAGCAGCGGTGCAGTGGTAGTAGTTTTCGCCAATCTTAAGGCTGTCGGTCTTGATGTCAGCTACCGTAGTGGTAGGAACGGCTTCGCCGGCAAGATAAGGAACGGTGATGACGGTGTCGGCCTCGTTGATAGCGCCCTTAGCACCATTGGAGAAGACCACCTCGTAGAGCAGCTTCGGAGCGCTGTTGCAGTAAAGCCGTATATTGTAGGTGTTCTTGGTGGTGTTGTCTTGCGCAACGGTGGAGAAGGAATAAATCTTGCCCCACTCTACGCAGTTGTCGATAGCGTCCACCTTGGCGTTCTCGTCGTTGAAGGTAACCTTGAGGTCCTCCTTGGTAGGAATCGTGGTGAGGTAGTCGTAAGTGAGCGAGTAGGTCGTGTCCGGCTTCGGGTTGTTGATCGTCAGCCCCTTGAGCGTGATAGACGATACCGAGGCATCGTGGCTGGCTTCCTCATTGACGGTGTAGGTGAGCTCGTATTGCTTGGTAGTGCTACCATCCTCAGCAGTGACATTAATAACTTGTTTTGCAGGGAAATTGTAGGTGCCTGTCTTAACGACAGCTCCTGCAAAATAGTGAGCCTTCGGGCTGGTGCAGACTGCCGTAACGGTGGGGTAGTCCTTGGTGCCATACGGCAACTCGACAGTGTAATTCAAGGTTTCCGGATCGAAATTGGCAATCGGCTCGCCGTTGATGGAAATAGATGAGAGAGTGGCAATGTTTTTTGCCAATGGTTTGGCTACGAAAGCAACCTCGTAGAGTTTGGAGTTGCTAGCGGTGTTTGTGAGAACCTGTATTTGATAGGTCTTGCTGGCATCTAATCCGGATAGCGTGGTAACTTTTGCACCATTTTCTGTGCAGGTGTCTGAGGCAGAAACAGTCGTGGAAACTGTACCATCAGCTGCTATTTCATAAGCGTTGATGTACATTTTGCGATCTTTTCCACTCAAGTCTGCATATACTAAAACACTGAGGCAGTTGGTTACATTATAGAGTGCTATTCGGCCACTATGGAATGTTGTAACTTTTGTTCCTGCTTGACCTGTACCCCAAGCAGAACTTCCTTTGAAACATAGGGTTGCATTATATGTTCCGCTAGTAGAACCTACATCTCCTTTTTTTCCTGTCCATTCTTGTTTTCCGTCACCGCATGATTGGTAACATACGAAAGCAGAGAATATGGTGGTATCACCGGATATGAAATAATTTTGAGGCTGACCTTTGTCTGCCCATTTTGTGCCAAGTGTGGATTCTGTTCCTACTTTGAACACAGAGGTGGGGATGTAATCGTCTGCCATGGCGGAGCCGGCAAAGAGAGCCGCTATGGCTAAGGTGAAGAGTTTTGTGTACTTCATGATTTATAAGAATTTAGTTGGTTAATAATCTGTGCGTTGCAGGCAAATCGAACCGTGCGTGAAAATGGCACACAATTCACCCTTTCTGCGACGGTGCAAAATTAGTTCGATTTTTCGGAAAAAAAGTAGAAAAATTGACGGAAAAAGGGGGAGGAATTAATTATGAATGAAGAATTACGAATGATGAATTATATGTTTGGGGGATCCTATGCTGCTTGCGCAGCAAGAAAAATGGAGGAAAATAAAATTCATTTCGATGGCTGAAAAGGATATTTATTTCATTTTTTTCTTTTTCTTGCCGCTTTAGCGGCAAAGGAACCTGAATTATATACGAGCGGGGGGGGGATAAAAAAAAGCACTGATTGGACATCAGTGCTTTTTTACTTGTATTGTTTTTACGACTCCTTTTTGGCTATCGCTTTACAAATGGTCTAATAGTAGTTTTTGCTTACGCATTTTGCTTAGTATGCGAGGGCGAAGACGACACGACCCTTTGACGGCTTGCCCGTGACCATGCAGCGGCCCGGCTCGTTCTTGTGACCCGGCAGGTCGTGCAACGGAATACAGCGAATGGTCGCCTTGGTTTCCGCCTTGATCTTCTCTTCGGTCTCCGGCGTGCCGTCCCAATGGCAAAGCAGGAAACCACCTTTCTTGATCTCCTCCTTGAACTCCTCGTAGGAATTGACCTCACGGGTGTTGGCAATACGGAAATCGAGCGCCTTCTGGTAGATATTGTGCTGAATCTCTTCGAGCAGGGCAGGAATATGCTCTACAATGCCCTCCACGGAGATGGTATTCTTCTCCATCGTATCGCGGCGAGCAATCTCTATCGTGCCGTTCTCGAGGTCGCGGCTGCCCATAGCTAGGCGAACCGGCACACCCTTCAACTCGTAGTCGGCGAACTTATAGCCCGGCGTGTATTTCTCCTCCGTATCGAGCTCAACACGGATGCCTTTCGCCTTGAGCGCATCAGCAATCGGGTTAAGTTTCTCAAGCAGGGCTGCAAGCTGGTCTGCGGTCTTGAAAATAGGGATGATAACGACCTGAATCGGCGCCAAATGCGGCGGTAGGACAAGTCCGTTGTCGTCGGAGTGGGTCATGATGAGCGCACCCATCAGACGGGTGGACACACCAAACGAGGTAGCCCACGGGTACTCGTATTTGTTCTCCTTCGAGAGGAATTGCACATCGAACGACTTGGCGAAGTTCTGACCGAGGAAATGGCTCGTGCCGGCTTGCAATGCCTTGCCGTCCTGCATCATTGCCTCCATGCAGTAGGTCTCCACTGCGCCCGCAAAACGCTCGTTGGGCGACTTGGTACCCTTGACAACCGGAATGGCCATGATGTTCTCCGTGACATCGGCATAGACCTCCAACATATCGTGTGCAAATTGGTCCGCCTCCTCGCGCGTAGCGTGGGCGGTATGACCCTCCTGCCACAAGAACTCCGCCGTACGCAGGAAGAGTCGGGTACGCATCTCCCAACGCATGACATTACACCACTGGTTGCACTTGATAGGCAGGTCGCGGTAAGACGAAATCCAGTTCTTGTAGGTCGACCAGATAATGGTCTCCGAAGTGGGGCGGATGATGAGTTCTTCCTCAAGCTTTGCTTCGGGATCGACGATGACGCCCTTGCCCTCCGGGTCGTTCATCAAGCGGTGGTGGGTTACGACGGCGCACTCCTTGGCGAAGCCCTCGACATGCTCTGCCTCGCGGCTGAAATAGGACTTAGGAATCAGCAAAGGGAAGTATGCGTTCTTGACGCCGTGCTCCTTGAAGCGCGCGTCCAAAGCGGCTTGGATACGCTCCCAAATCTCGTATCCGTAGGGTTTTATCACCATACAGCCGCGCACCGCAGATTGCTCTGCCAGGTCGGCCTTAACGACCAATTCGTTATACCACTTCGAGTAGTCAGTTGCCCGAGGGGTCAGTTTCTGAAAATTTGCCATGTATCAATTAACAAGTAATAATTAACAATTAATATGCACGGTGGGGTGCTATTTTTTTTGTGCGTAATTACGAACGAGATCTTCGAAAGTAATCATTCGTAATTCTTCATTCTTAATTCTTAATTCTTCATTCTTCATTCATAATTACCTCAGCCGGTAGCGTTTGCGGATGGCCTCGAACTGGTCCGGGGCGGCCTTAATCTCCGCACTCAGGCGGCGAATCCATCCGTTCGACGTGTCGCCGTCTGCTGCCAACGCTCGCACCGCTGCGGGGTCGATCTGGATGTGCTTGTAGCCCAACATATCCGCCAGATAGTCCAGACACATCTGCGAGGCGTTGCACTTGCCCTGCGCCGAATAGCCCGCAATATGGCACGTGGCGAAGGTAGAACCCTCGAGCGTGGCGAGGTCGATATTCGGCTCGTTCTCCCATGTGTCAATCACATATTTCAGGTGGCTCTCCCGCAGGGCTTTCTCGTCGACCACCCCTCCGCGCGCCGAGTTGATGACCACGGCCTTGTATTTCATGCGGGCAAACAGCTCGGCGTTGCCCAAATGGTAGGTCGGGTGGTGCAGGCGTGGGTTCGGCATGGTGAGCGGCGTATGGAATGTAACCACATCGCTCTCGCTCGCCAACTCATCGAGCGTCGTCTTGCGGCCGTATTGGATGCGATGAACCGTATAGGGGTCGTAGATAAGGATCTTCATGCCCTTCTTGTACGCCATCAGCTCCACCTGACGCCCTACATTGCCGTAGCCGACAATACCGATGGTGTGGCCTATCCAGTCACGCTGGCGCACCCCGTTGTCGTCGAGGTTGATACGCCAGTCCTTGCGGGTCTCCTTGATGGCCTCACGAACATAATCCGCCACCGCCTTGGCATTGCAGCCCGGACAGTTGCGCACCCGAATCAGATGCTTGCGGCAGTACAGAGTGTCGATATGGTCGCAACCGATGGTGGCGGTCATCACGCAACGCACCTGTGTCCATTCGAGCAGCTCACGATCCACGCGCGTGCGGGTGCGGATGATCAATATATCCGCCTTGATGTCACGCAAAGCCTGGTTGGTGATTTCCTGCGGCTCCAACGGATAGAGGCGCACCTCTTCCCATCCGGCTCGCTCGATGGTTTCGGCCACGAAGGGGATGTGGCGGTCGTATACGATTCGTGTGGTCATGTCGTTTTGGGTTTAGTTTTACAATTGGAAAGGCGGTGGTTGTTCTCCGTTAATGGCCGTTAATTAGCCATTAATTTAATTCTTAATTCTTAATTTTTAATTAGTACTTAATGTTGTCTATCAGCCGTACCTCGCCGCAATAGACTGTGATACAGCCGATTGCGTTCTCGAAGGTGTCGGTGGGCTGCAGCGTGTCGCAATCGACAATCGAATAGTACTCCACCTCCAATCCGTCGATGGCGTTGATGGTGTCGACGACCTTTTGCGTCACCTCGCTCACGGTCAGCGTCTTCGCCCAGATAAGGCTCGCAAACAGCGTCTTCGAGATATTGACCGCCGTGGTTTTCTCCTCCGCCGACAGACGCTCGTTGCGGCTGCTGAGCGCCAATCCGGACGGCTCACGCACAATAGGGCAGCCGATAATTTTCAGGTCGCCAAAAGTGCCTGCCAGCTCGCTGCGGCTGACCATATAGCGGATGATAGCCAGCTGCTGGAAGTCCTTCTCGCCGAAATAAGCACGGTTGGGCTTGACCATATAGAACAAGCGGCTCACCACTTGCACAACGCCGTTGAAATGCCCCGGACGCATAGCGCCCTCCATAACGGCATCCAGCCCGCCGAAATCGAACGAGAAGGTGGTCGCCATCTCCTCGGCGGAGTACATCTCCTCCGGCGTGGGAGCGAACACAAACGCTACGCCCAACGACGAGAGCAGCTCGGCATCGCGCTGAATATTACGCGGATATTTTGCCAAATCCTCCTTGTTGTTGAACTGCGTAGGGTTGACAAAAACGCTGACAAAGCAGACATCGTTCTCGCTGACGGCACGCTTCACGAGCGAGGCGTGTCCGGCGTGCAATGCGCCCATAGTTGGCACCAATCCGATGGTTTTTTCCTGCTGTTTGCACGCCTCGACCATGGTGAGGAGTTCGTGCTTGGTGGTGATGATTTGCATAATTAGATTGGGTAAAATTACCGCATATTATCTCAAAAAAGCTCGCAAAGGTACAGAAAAAACACGAAAAATGAAAAAAAAAGAGGAAAAAAGCAGAAAATATCATTTTTTTTTTGTACCTTTGCAGTAGAAACTATTCACCTACTAAATCTGAGCGCGTATGAAAGAGCCGAATCGTATTTTGTTTATCTCGCAGGAAATCTATCCCTATCTGGCAGAGGAGACCCCTATCCGCCTGCTGAACCGACACCTGCCGGAGTTGTTCCAATCGAACGGCTACGAGACGCGTACCTTTATGCCGAAGTTTGGCGACATCAACGAGCGTCGCAACCAGCTGCACGAGGTGATTCGCCTGTCGGGAATGAACCTGATTATCGAGGAGACCGACCACCCGCTGCTCATCAAGGTGGCGAGCATCCAGTCGGCACGCCTGCAGGTCTATTTTATCGACAACGACGATTTCTTCCATCGCCGCCGCGGTGTGGCCGACGAGGGAGGCGTGGAATATAAGGACAACGACGAGCGCTGTATCTTCTATGCGCGCGGCGCTATCGAGACCATCAAGAAGCTCCGTTGGACGCCGAATATCGTGTATTGCTCGGGTTGGATGTCGGCCTTGGCGCCTATCTATCTGAAGAAGGCGTACGCCGACGAGCCGTTCTTTGCGAACTCGAAAATTGTGCTTTCGATAGACGACAACGAATATAAGACGCCTTTTGGCACAAAGTTTGCTCAAAAATTGCTTATCAATGGCGTTTCCCCGAACGACACCCGAAGCATCGCCGGATTCCCCGTGGGCTACGAGGAGTTGATGCGCTTTGCGATGGACTACTCGGACGCTATCGTCTTCGCTTCGAAGAATGTCAACCAGCGTTTGGTGAACTATGCGGAGACCAGTCGCAAGCCGATTCTGCCCTATATGGAGGATCGCCCCGACGCCGACTACCTCGCTTTCTGCAACGGACTGCTGCAGGGGAATAAAGAATAACACTAATAATGAAGAATGATTGCCGAAGCTGCTCGCAAGAGCCGCAACGAACCCATAACGTGAAACGGAAACTATTCCTGTCGCTGATAGCTGCAGCGGCTGTGCTGTCAGCATGCAGCACCGATTCTACCACAGCGGGCAGCAGCCTGCTCGATGAGAAAGACGCCATCGTGGTCTGTGCCGATTCGTTCGGTCTGAAGTCCGACCTCGTGGAGTGTGCCAGCATCATCACTTCGCCCGACTCGTTCCTGCTCGGAGAGATTGAGTCCCCGTTCGGTACGCTCCGTGCCGACATCCTGACGCAACTCTCCTGCCCCGTGGGCTTTTCCTATCCCGCCAACGCGGAGATCGACTCCATCGACCTGCTTTTCTGCTACACCACATGGACGGGTAACGCCTCGACGCCTATGGTGGTCAATGTCTATGAGATTGACCGCAAGAGCATCGAATACAACCCGCAGGAGCCGTATCGCACGGATATCAACATCGCCGACTACTGCTCCATGACGCAGACCATCACGGCCACCCCGTCGGTGGTGGTGGCGAACGGCAAGACCGATTCGGTGTACGACAGCAACACCAGCTCCTATGTGCCGATGGTGCGTTGCCGCCTGAGTGCCGACTTCGTGGAGCGGTTCTCGCAGATGCGTTCCTATACCGACCAGGACGCCTTCAACGAATTCTTCAAGGGTTTGTATATCACCACCTCGTTTGGTAGCGCCACGGTGCTTCATGTGACGGATATCAACCTCGGCGTCTATTACCATTTCTCGTACGAGAAAGCCGGTCAGGACACCACGGTGCAGGATGTCAAGGGCTATTACGCCAATTCGGAGGTGCGCGAGCTGAACCGTTTCGTCTATCCCGACAAGGAGCAGCTCATCGAGCGCCTGACGCAGAACGACACGCTCGACTATATCATTGCCCCCGCCGGCGTCTATACGCGCTTGACGCTGCCGATGGGCGAGATGTACGACACCATCAATGCCAATATCAATCTCGGCAAGACCTCGAAACGCCCTTATGTCAATCAGGCTCTGCTGCGCGTGGGTGTGGATAATGTCTATTCGGGCAGCACATCCGATATCACGCCTGCCGATTGGCTGCAACCGGCTGATTATATGTTGCTTATCAAGGAGAGCAGCCGCGAGCGCTTCTTCCGTGACAAGGAGTTGCCGGCCGATACGGTGGCGATCCTCTCTGCGCTGACCACAGGCACCGACAGCGACGGCAATACGATTTACTACTATTCGTACGACCTCTCCACACTGCTCACTCGCCAGCTGCAGAACCAAGACTCGCTGCCCACGCTCGATATGTGCCTTGTGCCGGTTTCGGTGGCGTACGCCTCGTCTTCGTCCTCCACGGTCAGCTCGGTGCGCGAGTCGCAAACCATCTCCGCCACGGTGATCCACAGCGCAGAGAACGAGTCGAACCCGATGAACCTCAAGGTGGTCTATTGCGGCTTCTAAATGCTTCCGGAAACGGAATAAATACTTTCCAACGGAATAAATACTTTCCAACGGAACAGATACTTCCCAAAAAACGCAACCAATACAATAAACATATAACCCACATCCGAACTCCCGCCAAGGGAGTTCGTTGTGCCAAAAAACAACAACTCGTGCGGCAGCGACATACCCAAACCCGCTGTCCGACACATCAAAAAACAAAACACTATGAATGATTTCTTGAAATTTGCAGTATCGCAGGGGATGAACTCCATGCATGTCGAAAAAACGATGTCGGCTTCTGCCGCTATGGCTCAACAGTCCGGTCTTTCCCGAACCACTGCCGAAGCAAGTTATATCTCGCCCTCTATTTTGGAGGAGCGTCAGCTCAATGTCACCCAGATGGATGTCTTCTCTCGCCTGATGATGGACCGCATCATCTTCCTCGGCACGGAGGTGAACGACTATACCGCCAATGTCATTCAGGCGCAGTTGCTCTATCTCGACTCCGTCGATTCCGAGAAGGACATCCATATCTACCTCAATACCCCCGGCGGGTCGGTCTATGCAGGCCTCGGTATCTACGATACGATGCAGTTCATCAAGAGCCGTGTGGGCACTATCTGCACCGGTATGGCAGCCTCGATGGGTGCTGTCTTGCTCGTAGCCGGCGAGAAGGGCATGCGTGCAGCTCTGCCGCATTCCCGTGTGATGATCCATCAGCCGATGGGTGGCATCCAGGGTCAGGCCTCCGATATTGAGATCACCGCCAAGGAGATCCTCAAGCTCAAGGACGAGCTATACCAGATCATCTCCGACCACTCCGGACAGTCGATGGACAAGATCCGCCAGGACGCAGACCGCGACTATTGGATGACCGCCGCAGAGGCGCTTGGTTACGGCATGATCGACAAGGTGTACGACCGCAAAAGCAAGAACTAATCGTTTCGAAACAAGAACTAATCGTTTCGTAACAAGAACTAATCGCTTCGTAAATCATCTTATATGACGCAAAAGAAAAAGGGTACCACTACTCAGCACGGCGAGGTCTGCAGCTTCTGCGGCCAGCATAAGCCGTACCTGCTCTATGGGGTCGATGGGGGCGCTATTTGCTCCGATTGCATCGAGATTGCCCACAAGCTGCTTGCCGAGAATGGCATCTATTCCGAAACCGCTACCACGGCCGACCCAAACGCTCCCATCGATGGTCTAAGCCTCGATACGCTGCCCAAGCCGGCGGATATCAAAGCCTTTCTCGACGAGTATGTCATCGGTCAGGACGAGGCAAAAAAGTACCTCTCCGTGGCGGTCTATAACCACTATAAGCGTGTCCTCCAGCCTCGTGAGAACGATGGCGTGGATATTGAGAAAAGCAATATCCTGTTGGTCGGTTCCACGGGTACGGGTAAGACGCTCTTGGCGCGCACCATTGCCAAACTGCTCAAGGTGCCGTTCGCTATTGTCGATGCCACGGCGCTGACCGAGGCAGGCTATGTGGGCGAGGATGTCGAGTCGCTGTTGGTGCGCCTGTTGCAGGACGCCGACTACGATTTGCAGAAGGCGCAGCGGGGTATTGTCTTCATCGACGAGATCGACAAGATTGCCCGCAAGAGCGAGAATCCGAGCATTACGCGCGATGTGTCGGGCGAGGGGGTGCAACAGGGTCTGCTCAAGCTTTTGGAGGGGTCTATTGTCAATGTGCCGCCCAAGGGAGGCCGCAAGCACCCGGAGCAGGAGTTCATCCATGTCGATACCCGCAATATTCTCTTCATCTGCGGCGGTGCGTTCGATGGCATCGAGCGCAAGATAGCCCAGCGCCTCAATACGCAGGTGGTCGGCTTCGATGCGCAGCAGGCGTCGCACAAGATTGACAAGAACGACCTCCTGCAGTATATTGCGCCGCAGGATCTCAAGTCGTTCGGTTTGATTCCCGAGATTATCGGTCGTCTGCCTATCTTGACCTATCTCCGCCCGCTCGACAAGACGGCATTGCGCAACATCCTCACCGAGCCGAAAAATGCGCTCACCAAGCAGTATCAGAAGCTGTTGGCGATGGATGGGGTAGAGTTGTCGTTTGCGCCCGATATGCTTGATTATATTGTGGATAAGGCGTTGGAGTATCGTTTGGGTGCGCGTGGCTTGCGAGGCCTGATGGAGACGGTGATGACCGATCTGATGTACGATTTGCCGTCGTCTGAGCATGCCAAGCAGTACGAGGTGACGCGCGACTACGCCCGTCAGCGTGTCGAGAAGGCGGACCTGTTCCGCCTGCAAAATGCGCTGTAATCCGTATGCATAAGTATGACAAAAACGCTGACCGTTCGTGGAAATCGGAAGGTCAGCATTTTTTTTGTATCGCTGCTTTTAACTATTAACTGAAAAAATGCATCGTATTCTTTTTGTCTGCCACGGCAATATCTGCCGCAGCGTGATGGCGGAGATGTTGTTTCGCCATTTGCTTGCCGAGCAAAATTTGTCCGACCGTTTCGAGGTCGATTCGTGTGCCACCTCTGCGGAGGAGATTGGAAATCCCATCTATCCTGCTGCCCGTCAGTGTCTTACAGCGCATGGCGTACCGTTGGTGCCGCATCGTGCTCGCCGGATTACGCCGTCGGACTATGCGCATTTCGACCAGATTTTGTGCATGGAGGAGTATAATATCCGCAATCTTGCTCGTGTCTTGGGGGACGATTTGTTGCAGCGCGACCGTGCCTTACCAACGCCGAAGGTACGCCGTCTTTTGCCCCGTGATGTGGCGGATCCGTGGTATACGGGCGACTTCGAGACCACCTATCGCGACCTTCTCGAGGGCTGCACCGCCCTTCTCACTTCTTTCAACTCTTAACTTTCAACTCACAACCACTCATCATCCCATCCACTCTTCGCCCCATCAACTCATAAACTCATTGACCCACTCGTGCCTTTCGCCGATTTTTGAATCGCCTTACTTTGGCGTCGTTTCGGTCTTTGTATCGGTCGGGCAGGTCAATTTTCTCGCCTTCTCTCCCGAAGGAGGACCGAACCAACTTCTTCCCATCTGCTTTTATCACCTCCACTTCGTCGTATAGCGACCCGTCTTCCATCAAATAAGTCTGCATCCGCAGCGTATCTTTGTCCACGCTCAGCACCTCGTACAACCGATGTCCCGAGCAGATTCGCTCATCTTTCGGATTGACTTGGTTCAGGTAGTATTTCGTGGCAGCGTTGGTGTTGATGTAGGGCATTCGGCGGCTGTAGTTATGGTCGTGTCCGGCTATCACGAGGTCGGCTTTGTCCAATGTCCGTCTGAATGTCAGGTAGATAGGTATGCTCTGTCGCCCCGCCCCGCACGAGTGTACGGGTTCGTGCATCATCACCACCACAAATCGGTCGCCGGCGCTTTGCATCGCCCGCTTCACCCAAGTCTGCACCCGCGTGTAGGTGTGCAGCCCTTGCAGCCCGTAGGTGTCGATTACGATAAACCGCATGGCGAGGAAATCCACATAGTAGGTCTGTCCGATGTAGTCTGCCGGGCCGTTTTGCGGCATACGGAATACCTCTTTCCATAGCGGCTGAATGGTGCGCCGGATGCCTTTGTGGTATTCGTGATTGCCTGCGCAGACCAATATGGGTAGGCTGTCGAGCCGGCTCCCACGCAGCTCGGCGTATAGTTTCTGAAAGTAATAGAAGTACCCCCGTTCCACGAAGTCGCCCAGTTGTGCGTAGGCGTCGATGTCGGGCAGCCGTTGGCAGAGTGTGTCGTAGTCGGCACGGCTGAGGCTGTTATGCACATCGCCGAGTACGAGCAGTTGTAGCTTTTCGGGGTCACGCAGCGTGTCTTGCCAGCCTTGTGGGGTCAGCAAGAAACCGGGTACGCTGTCGTCGGCGAACGAGTGGAACCGGTAGGCGATGGTGTCGTTTTGCCATGCGGGTTCCGAAGGATTGCCGAACCAAATCTTCCATCGTACGATGCAGAGTGTCGCCGCTGCGATGAGTATCACCGCTCCCGCCACGCTCCATACTATGCGTTTTGTCTTTTTGCTTGCCATATCTTTTTAACTATCAACGATCCACTTCTTTCAACTACCTATAAACCTATCAATCCACCATTCATCATTCATCATTCGTAATTACTACTGTTGCAATAAAATGAGGGAAAGCATTTAGTTCTATATTTGTGCTTATTTTTCTTCTTTTTTTCTTGCCGCTTGCGGCATAGGA
>CAVKVE010000066.1:0-12647 GCA_963659655.1 Bacteroidaceae bacterium
ATCACGCTCGATGATAAGGTGCCGGTTCGGGGAAAGGTACTTGCGAGCAGCAGAAGAGGAGGTCGAATCGGCAGGAGCCTCCATGGATGTTACCGTACCATATTCGCTGACCGTAGCTTTCCAACCCTTGCCATTGTACATTGCCATACCATCCGCTGTCGGGTTGGCGTTGAACAACACCGTCAGTGAACCATCAGCGGCTGTGGATTGGAGCGTGGCGGGGATAGCAGAATAGCTTGCCTCGTCGGTCAGTTGGAAAAGAACCGTTGCGGTAGTATCCTTGCCATTATAGACCACAAAGCGGGTGGCGTGCGTGTCGAATGAAGTTTCTTCCGGATAGTACATACCAAACTCGGAGAAAGCCATCTGCACTTTCTTGTCTGCCGAAGCAGGCGTGAAGGTGGTAATTTGGTTGCAGAACAGGCTTTGGTCGTAGCCCGTTGCTTCCGGATAAGCCCAACCGCTGGACTCGGGGGTGTGGGCAAACAGCCATGCACCGCTGATTGTGTAGGTTTTCTCGCCACAGACAGAGAGAATCTTGTTCTCAACCGTAACGGCGGCAGCGGGTGTGGCAAAATCGACATAGGAAGTGGCATCAGCGAAGGCGACATACTGCACATTCAAATCTACTTGGTTGCCTGTCTGAGCTGCAGCGGCAATATCTGCCACAACAAAGAAATGATGGTCGCCTTCGATGAATGTAACCGATTGCAGCTCATCCAATACAATGGTATTGTCCTCAACATCTGCCTCGCCGAGCAAGGTTGTGGTAGCGAACTTACTGCTGCTGCCCGTATAATAGAGGCGGACATGCGAGATAGCGGCGTAGGTATTGTTGGTGGTAAGCGCAATCTCCATGGGCTGCAGGGCATGCTCGGTATTGGCTGCCGTGAGCGTAAAATGAAGTACCTGCACATCGGTTGTGCCTGCGGAAACAGTGGCTTTCGGCTTCTCGACCGCAGAGCCGGAGATAATCATATCCTGCGGAGTGTATTCGGACACCTGCGCATCCCAACCGGCACGGGCGTTGGAAGAATTGACCTTGCGGGTGACATAGCGAACCGTGAGCGCACCACTGACAGCGGTACTCTTAACAAGCATGTTCTTGGCCGATTGTGCAGACGCCTTAAAAAGCAGACTATCTTCGGCAGTGGTAAGGCCATTGTAGACAAAAAGGCTGTCTTTGTAACTGGTTGTCCAAAGGATAGAAATGGTAGAGAACGAAATCTGCACACGCTGACCCGCCGTCGTGGGGCGGAAGGTAACCGTACCCACAGCATCGGAGTCGGTGCGTTGCTTCTCGGGACCGCCATCATCGCAGAAACGGAGCGTACGATTGACATCGATAGTCTTGTCCTTGCCCGGCTCAAGCAGCACGAGCGGCTCTACCGTCGAAGCCGTAGGCGTAACAGCAGCAGCAGGGGTGGTGGCTTTCTTGGTCGTTACGCTTGTCAGCGTGAAGGCCGGCGTGGCATCCCAAGCGGCTGTAGGCAGGACATTGGCACCGATACAGAGAATATTGTTGGTCGGCTTGAGCGCATACTTGCAGGCGAGGGTATAGACGCCCTCGCTCTCTGTGAGCGTAGACGGAATCAAGACAACACCCGTGCGGGGATTGGATGCGGTCGGCGCCACAGGACGCTGTACATTGCCCTCATAGAGCAGGAACGAGGCCGGATCGAAGACCGTATTGTCCGACAAGGTAAAGGACACCGATGTGAGCGTATCCACCGGAACTGCGCCTGTGGTAGTCAGTGTAATGGCACCGACATTGACATTCGCCTCGCCGGCAAAGATAGTGGCAGGCACTTGGGAATAGTCTGCTGTGGCATCCGTAATGGTCTGCGGGTTGGTAGCGACACAATAGACGGTGGCATTGAAACCATAGGAAGTCTGACCACTGCGCCAATGGAAACAGCACGAGAGCGCTCCGTCGGCTGAAGGCGAGAGATAATCCAAGTTGGTAGCCATACCCCCATAGGTCTGCGATTGCGCCACCGAATCGAGAAGGGCATCGGTATGCGGAAAACCAACCTTATCTACGGCAGAAGCCGTCGCAGGATAGGTAACACTCAGCGTATCGAAAACACCGCTATAGATTTTCATACTCGCCGGATTGTTGTTGGTATTCGCCTTGGCATGGATGGTATCGAAATGGATGTAGATAGTGTAACCTGCCTCGGTCGGCTTGAAAATAGTGGTCGAGAAAGCATAGTCGGACGACCGAGAAAGAGAGCCATAGCCCTTGAAATCGAGGTAGTTAACCACCTCGCCCGGGGCGACCTCAACAACTTGTTTGCCCAACTGTGGGGCGAGAACGGTGCGCGTTTGCGCAGAGATTGTAGCGACAGAAAAGAGCGCTACAGCAAAAGAGAAGATTTTTTTCATGTTATTGTATGGGGGAAAGTCCCCAAATTGTTTTGGCCACATATTTTTGGATGTTTCTATGGTCAGCATCCGAGAAGTTGGTTCGGAGGTCTTTCTGCGCAAGCCCTTGCATGGCAGCACAACGGCTTGCGCAGAAGCTCCTTCTATCATTTGTTTAATACAGACTGCCGCAACCAAACAGCAGCCATAGGGTTTATCTTTCCGACTTGCCAAACAGGTGTCCGCTGGAGGGACTACACTCGGACAGGCATTTTTCCGTCTTTTGCATTTGCGCTGCCACTACGCAACAGGCAACACAAAAAAACGCCGCTTGACAAAGTGTCAAACGGCGTATAACGCTACACAACACGCCACACTGCCATGAGTGCGATACAGCCGAGCCGTACCTTGCGCATTGGTTCTGTCGTCGTTCTTTCCTCGAGAACGCTGTTTGACACACGCATGGGCAGGTCTTCTGGCTCGTTTGCGGGGCGGCGTCTTCCCAATAGAATTGGCATCTATCAGTGACGGATTGCCACCCGCGGAGAATATCTCCTATAAAAAACTTACAGCAGCGGGACTGCTCGGGATTTGCACCCGATTCCCTTTTAACATCCGACAAAAGAGGCATTCTCTTAGGCGGACGACCTATGCGGTTTATGTATTTTGGGGGCAAAGGTACTGCTTTTCTGCGGGATAGGCAAATACAATATACAAATTGTAATGTGTAATGTACTAATGTGGTTGCAAGGTTCATTTTTTTTGCGTACCTTTGCGGGGAAATTCGAAACAGAACCTCTACCGCTGCAGAAACCCGACAAAAACGGACGGTAGAAAGCCATTCGACACAAGTCACTATGTATATCGCCATTGCAGGAAATATCGGCGCAGGAAAGACAACACTGACCAAAATGTTGGCTCGCTATTACGGTTGGGAACCACGCTTCGAGAGTGTGCGCTTTAACCCCTATTTAGAGGACTACTACACTGATATTCCCCGCTGGTCGTTCTGCCTCGAGACCTACTTCCTGAAAGAGCGTTTCAAAGATATGCTCTCCGTGCAAGCCACGGAGCATACCATTGTGCAAGACCGCAGCATATTCGAGGGCGTGTATGTGTTTGTGGCAAACAACTATGCCCGAGGCGACCTATCGGAACGGGACTACACCACCTATATGGAGCTGTTCGAACTGATGAAGCTGAAAATGAGAATGCCCGACCTGATGATATACCTGCGCAAATCTGTACCGAGCCTTATCGCACAGATACAAAAACGCGGACGGGAGTACGAAAAGGGCATGCAAATAGACTATCTGAAAGACCTTAACGAGCGGTACGAGGACTTTATATTCCATCGCTACGAAGGCAAGGTACTGGTGATAGAAGCAGACCATCTCGACTTTGAGAATCGCCCCGAGGACTTTCGACTCGTAATCGACAAAATTGACGCTCAACTCTTTGGGTTGTTCTCCGCCGAGACTTGGAAATAGAAATTTTATTGCTTGCCTTACTCGAAATATAATAGAGTCACTTACTGAACATACGAGCGCAATAGAATAGCACAGATGCGCCTTTGAAACAACACGGGTACAACGCCCATTCCTTAATATAAAAACAGAAACTTATTTAATCCCTCATACTATGCATATCGCCATTGCAGGAAACATCGGTTGCGGCAAGACCACTCTGACCAAGATGCTTGCTAAACACTACGGCTGGACACCCGCTTTCGAAACCGTGGAGTTCAATCCTTATCTGGAAGACTTCTATGCAGATATGAACCGTTGGGCGTTCAACTTGCAGATATTCTTTCTCAACAAGCGATTCAAAGATGTGATAAACATCTCGAAATCAAACGATTATATCATCCAAGACCGTACTATCTACGAGGATGCGCGTATCTTTGCCCCCAACCTGCACGACCAAGGGTTCATGTCCGACCGCGACTTTGACAACTATCGCGACCTATTCGACCTGATGATGTCGCTCGTCAAGATGCCCGACCTGATGATATACATCCGTGCGTCTATCCCCACCCTTGTGGCGCAGATACAGAAACGCGGACGCTCGTACGAGGCAAGTATGCGTATCGACTACCTGCAAGGACTCAATGATAAATACGAACAATGGATCAGCGAATACAAAGGAAAACTGCTGATTGTGGACGGCGACCACATTAAGTTCGGCGAAAACCCCGATGACTTCCGCTGGATAACCGACCATATTGACGCCGAGCTATTCGGTCTGTTCCCATTCGAGAAAGAAAACGAAGTAGGGAAAGAGATAAAAGGGGAATGACGAATGAAAAATTATGAATGAAGAATGAAGAATTATTACTTTCTTCTTTCATCTATTCTCTATTGGTGCGGTTGAGATTGGAAATAGAAGCACATTACTTTTCATAGCCCGCACCTCGCTATTCCATCTCCTTTTCCCGCTGTCGTACCTATTCCTTAATTTTACGCCCGAATTCCGATGAGAAAAAACAACACGCATCGGTATGATAACGAAATTCCTTGACTATATTGCCATTGAGCGGAAATATTCGCCCCATACGGTGGATGCCTACCGCAAAGATCTGCAAGAATTCTGTACCTTCTTGGGGCTGCAAAACCTATCCGATTTTGACCCGACTGCTGTCGATGAAACCGATGTAAAGACATGGCTGCTTGACCTGATAGACAAGCAACATCTCCGCCCCCGCAGCGTACGGCGCCATCTGTCGAGCCTACACAGCCTCTATCGTTTTTTGCTCAGCCAACAGATTGTGCAACGGGACATCACGCAACGGGTGACTGCCCCTAAGGCGGACAAACCGCTGCCTGTCTTTTTCAAACCCGAAGAGATGGAGCAAGCCACCGCCGAGGAACACGCTGCTGACGATTTTGAATCCATCCGAGACTGCTTGATTATTGAGCTGTTCTACCAGACCGGTATGCGAGAGGCGGAAATGGTGGGGCTGCACGACCATAACATCGACCTGACTACCAAACAGATACGGGTATTCGGCAAACGGCAGAAAGAGCGTATCATCCCCATTGGCGACACCCTGGCGCAACAGATACGCACATATATGCAGGCGCGTGCGAACTATATAGAAGACCTCCGCACACAACAGAACGAGAACCAAGACAAGGCTCAACCTATCCCCCTGCTGCCGGACAGTTTTTTGATTCGATACAATGCACGCAACAAACAGATAGAACCCATCACAGCCGCCGTGCTTTATCGTGTCGTCCGCAAGCGTATGGGCGAGGTATCTACGCTGCGCAAACACTCGCCACATGTTCTCCGACACACCTTTGCCACCACGATGCTTGACAACGGCGCTGACATCCGCACCATACAGACGCTGCTCGGCCACACCAGTCTATCGACCACGCAGATATACACCCACACCACTTTCGAACAAGTAAAAAAGGTATACGACCACACCCACCCGCGCGCCAAGCGTAACAAATAGGTGTGTTCTATGCAAATATGCAAGACAAATTGCATAAAAGCGTCCATTTTCTGCATAAAATTTGCATGGACTGATAAAAGTGTGTAACTTTGCGGCTGATTTTCGACAGAAAAACTATTTCAAATTATATTCATCAACAAAAAACAACACAACATGAAGAAAATCAACGCTCTTTTGGCTGCTTTGTGCGTAGTGGCAACTTCGTTTGCCGCACAAGTAAGCCCCGTTCAGGCACTTCGTATCGCTCCGGCGTTCGAGCCTGCGGCTTTTGAAGCCAACACGACCACCACCGCAACGGCTAATGTAGTTACCACCGACACCAAGTCGTTCACCGCTGAGTACGCTCAATTAGTTGACAGTACCGCTACACAAGGCTATTGGCAGATTATGGCACAATCGAATGACACGGTTATCCTATTGAGTGCCGTTGCCAAACAAGTAGCCGGCACTTATGCTCTCAGCGATTTGTATGGCACCTATACTTATCTTGGCATTTACAATTCAACTACCCAAAAAGTAACGAACAAAATCTCTTTCGCTTCCGGCAGCATTACTATCAAAGAGGCAAACGATGGCACATACACCGTTACGGGTGCTTTGGTAGGCTCCGACGCTATCGAATACAATATCACCATCGCCATCACCCCATACGACCCATACGAATACGATGAGGCAAGCGGCGATGTGAACAAGACTTTCAGCACCGGTGCCACACAAAAAAGCGACTCGAAAAGCGCACAAGGCATCAATCTGCTGTATCTGTCGATTAGTGACAACGCTTCTGCAACTGTCCTTTATTTCTTCACCAAATCCATCGATGGAACCATCTTCGTACCCGCAGGTACCTACACCATTGACGACAGCCAAAACGTAGGAACCGTGTATGCATCGGAAGGTTTGAGCGAAGACGATTACTTGCTGCCGTCTTACTATTGCACTATTAATAGTAAAGGGTATGCAGAAAAATCGTATTTCTTGGTTTCGGGTACTGTGGTCGTCGCCAACAACAACGGTAACCTGAAACTGACCGTAGATGCGCTGAACTCGAAGGGGGTAAAAGTACATATCGAATACGATGCTCCCTACACCGACCTTATCAACGCCAAGACTACGCTCAAGGGCGTGAAGACGATGGGTGCTGACGGTGTTATCTACATTCAGACCGAGAACAACACCTACAATGTACAGGGTGCGATTGTAAAATAAGCTATATACTCACAGCAGCTGCAAGATAAAAAAACGCCGGCTGCCAAACAGATAGAAAAGACGCTTGCAAGAAATTGTGAGCGTCTTTTTTATACGCATATTTTTTTGTACCTTTGCAGACAAATTGAACGGATTATGGAACTACAAGTCATCGCACGCGCCCGCAATGGTTTTCACGACAAGTTTGGTATTCCACGCCAACCGACTACCGACTCTGCCATAGAGACACACATTGTTTTTGAGCCGGAATTTCGGGTGAGGGAGGCCCTTAGGGGAATAGAGGGCTACTCGCATCTTTGGCTGATTTGGGGATTTGACAAAGCCGTTCGCTCCGGCGAGAATAACTCTGAGGCCTCGTGGAGTCCCACCGTGCGCCCGCCACGCCTCGGCGGGAATCAGCGTATGGGGGTCTTTGCCACCCGCTCACCCTTCCGCCCCAACGGACTCGGACTGAGTTGCGTTTGCCTTACCGGGACCGAACCAACTCCAAACGAAGGCCTTCATTTGGTCGTAACCGGAGCGGACATGCTGGACGGAACGCCCATCTACGACATCAAGCCCTACCTATCCTACTCCGACAGCCACCCCGATGCTCGCAATGGATTTGGCGAGGCAACAAAGAACTATCGCCTGCAGGTGGAGATAGATGCCCCATTACTGCACGAAGCCGTACTGGCAGATTGCCCATGGCAAGCCATCGAGGAGCTGCTCTGCCAAGACCCACGCCCCGCCTATCAGCACGACCCGGAACGAATCTATTGCCTTGACTTTGCCGATTGGAACGTATCATTTCAGGTTATTGAGCAAAGCGTCAGAGTTCTCAAACTAACCAAAACAAACAGATAATGAAAGTAAAAACACAATGAATGTTGTGTAATCCATAGAATTGTAGTACTTTTGCAACCGATTTTTGCCTTTTTATGCCCGAGGAGTCCGCTGCAGAAAGCGTGCAGCACGAGATTAGGCGCACAAGGGGAGCGCCAACAGGGAACGGAAAACGAGGTACAGAAAACGGCAAACACAATATAGAAAACAAAACTTAATTATATGTAAGTCGGGGCATTCCAAACATAGAGTAAGTCCCCATTTCTTTTTTATTTACCTTTTTGCGCACGAAAAAAGCGCAGTTGTCTAAAGTACGCGGATGCAAAAGTCTGACTTTATCATTGAGGTAAACCATGTTTCGAAGCAATTCGAGGATGGGAAGTTTGCCTTAGACGATGTGAGCCTTCAGGTTAAGAAAGGCGAGTTTGTAACAATTTTAGGACCATCCGGCTGCGGGAAAACCACTCTGCTACGATGTATAGCAGGATTCCAAGTAGCCTCGTCGGGAGATATTCTTCTCAACGGCGAAGATGTCACCGAAATGCCCCCACACGAGCGACCTGTGAACACGGTGTTCCAGAAGTACGCCCTCTTCCCGCACCTCAATGTGTTCGAGAATGTGGCTTTCGGTCTGAAACTGAAAGGCGTCGCCAAGCCCGAAATGGAAAAACGGGTGAAGAAAGCGCTCAAGATGGTCAGCATGTCGGACTACGAGTACCGCGATGTCAATTCCCTCAGTGGCGGACAGCAACAGCGTGTGGCGATAGCACGGGCGATTATCAACGAGCCCGAAGTGCTGTTGCTTGATGAGCCGTTGGCTGCCCTCGACCTGAAAATGCGCAAGGATATGCAGATGGAGTTGCGCGAGATGCACAACAAACTGGGTATCACCTTTATCTATGTTACTCACGACCAAGAAGAAGCGCTGACGCTCAGCGACCGCGTGGTCGTCATGCGTGAGGGCAAGATTCAGCAGATAGGTACGCCCACCGATATCTACAACGAGCCGCAGAACTGCTTTGTGGCAGACTTTATCGGCGAGAGCAACCTGCTTGACGCCACTATGGTGCACGACCGCTTAGTACATTTCTGCGGGCGTGATTTCGAATGTGTGGACGAGGGCTTTGGCGAGAAGCAGGAGGTGGATGTCGTTGTCCGCCCCGAGGACTGGTACATCGGCTATGCGGGCGAAAAACAGAACACAAAAGTGCAGAACACCGACGACCCTATCGCCGCCGCAGACGCCGAAGATTACACCACCGAGCCGTGGCAACTCTATGCCGAGGTGCAAAGTTGTATCTTCAAGGGCGTGCACTACGAGATGACTGTGCTGACCGACAACGGCTACGAACTGATGATACAGGACTACCATGCGTTTGACCCCGGTCGTCGTGTGGGTATCCTTGTCAAGCCCGAAGATATTCAGGTAATGCACAAGGAACGCCTTTGCAACGCCTTCGACGGCAAAGTGCTGGAGGGCAACAAGGTGGCGTTCCTCGATGCCGAGTGGGACATCACCGACCGGACGGCAGAGCGTTTCTCCGTGGGCGAAGAGGTCGAGGTAGAGGTCGATTTCAACCGTGTCAACCTGCAGGACGACGAGGAAGATGGTGTGCTTTCGGGCGATGTCTATTTCATCCTCTACAAGGGCGACCACTACCACTTGCAAGTCCGCACCGACGATGGCGACGACCTTTTTGTCGATACCAACGACATCTGGGACGACGGCGACCGTGTGGGCGTGAAGATTGCCCCGAGTTATATCCGACTCTATAAGAAAACGACTGATTCTCAACCTGCTGACGGCAATGAAAAAGAATAAGTGGAAGCACCTGCTTCAGTCGCGCCGTACATGGGCGTGGCCGTATATTCTGTTCCTTGTCTTGTTGGTCGTGTTGCCGCTGTTGCTCATAGCGGTCTATGCGTTTACCGACCCGCAGGGACATTTCACGATACAAAACTTTGTGAGTTTCTTCACCAAGTCCGAGGCGGTGAATACCTTCATCTACTCGCTGGCGATTGCGCTCCTGACGACCATTATCTGCCTCGTGGTGGGCTATCCTGCAGCGTATATCATGGCAATGCAGTCGTTCCGTACGCCTGCCGTGATGGCGATTCTCTTTATTCTGCCCATGTGGATTAACTTCCTGTTGCGTACCATCGCCACGGTCGAACTCTTCCACATGTTCGGGCTGCCGTTGGGCGAGGGCGCACTACTGTTCGGTATGGTCTACGACTTCCTGCCATTCATGATTTACCCTATCTACAACACGCTCCAGAAGATGGATACCAGCCTGATAGAGGCCGCGCAAGACCTCGGTGCGAACCGTGCAAAGGTATTCACCAAGGTCATTGTTCCGCTCTCTCTGCCGGGTGTCTATTCGGGTATTATCATGGTCTTTATGCCTACGGTATCTACCTTCGCTATCTCCGAGTTGCTTACCCACAACAAGATTACCCTCTTCGGCTCGCTCATCCAGCGCAGTTTCTCCGAGGGCGGTATTACGATGTGGAACTACGGCGCGGCACTCTCGCTCATTCTATTGATAATCATCGGGCTTACATCGTTCTTCGGGCAGAAGGACAGCGGTGAGCAGGAAGGAGGTTTGCTATGAGAAAGACCCCAACCGGCTCTATGATAGAGCGCCGTGGCTTTTGGTCACGCTTCGCAGGGCAAGCCTATCTGTGGCTCATTTTGGTCGTGCTCTATGCGCCTATTTTGCTGATTTTCATCTTCTCGTTCACCAAGAGTAAGGTCTTTGGCAACTGGACGGGCTTCACCTTCGGGCTATACGAGAACCTGCTCACGGGCTACGATTATGTAGACAATGTTCGGGTTGACCCGAACCTGTACCGAGCCATGCTCTATACGGTCATTATTGCCCTTGCGGCGGCAGCTATCTCCACGCTCTTGGGTACTTTGGCGGCAATAGGCATCTACAACATGCGCCAGCGCGACCGTCGTGCGGTGTCGTTCCTCAACTCCATTCCGATGATTAACCCCGATATCTTGACGGGTATATCGCTCTTCCTGCTTTTTGTCTTCTTGGGCATTAGCCGCGGGTTGGGGACGGTCATCGCAGCCCATGTGGTGTTCTGTACGCCCTATGTGGTATTGAGCGTCATGCCCCGTCTGACCAAGATGAACCCCAATGTCTATGAGGCAGCACTCGACCTCGGTGCGACGCCTATGCAGGCACTCCGCAAGGTGCTTATGCCGGAACTCTGGCCGGGCATGATTTCGGGCTTTATCTTGTCTATCACGCTCTCGATAGACGACTTTGGGGTTACTTTCTTTACCAAAGGCTCCAACGGATTGGAGACGCTCTCCACTTTCATCTATGCGGACGCGCGCAAGGGCGGTCTTACGCCGGAACTACGCCCGCTTTTCAGTATCATTTTCCTGACAATTTTGGTACTGCTTCTGATTATCAATCTTCGTACAACCAAACAACAAAAGAATAAGAAATGAAACGCTTCTCTCTTGCATTGTGCATGGTGCAATTTGCATTGTGCCTTGCCCTGACGGCTACGGCAGCCGACCGTGCACACACGCTCAAAATCTACAACTGGGCGGACTATATCGACATGGATAATGTCCTCAACACCTTCCCCGATTGGTACAAAGAACAGACGGGCGAGGAGGTACAAATCCTCTACTCCACCTTCGATATCAACGAGTCCATGCTGACCCAAATAGAGGTCGGACACGAGGACTACGATGTCATCTGCCCGAGCGAGTACATCATCGAGCGTATGCTCCGTGAAGGGCTGTTGCTGCCTATCGATACCAACTTCGGTGCAACGCCCAACTATACGCACAATGTGGCTCCGTTCGCTCAGGCGATGTTCCAACAGATGTCTGACAGTTTGACGGTTAGCGACTATGCCGTGGGCTATATGTGGGGTACAACGGGTGTGCTCTATAACCCCAAGTTTGTCAACGAGGCGGACATACAGTCGTGGGGCTTTATCCTCGACCCGAAGTTCAAGAACCATATCTTTATGAAAGACGCTTTCCGCGACATCTATTCGGTTATTGTGCTCTATGCCTACCGTGACGAAATCGCCCGCGGCGAGGTAACACGCGAAGACCTGGTGGCGCATATCACCCCCGAGCGTATCCGGCGTGTGGAGGACATTCTCGTGCAAGCAAAGGAGAACATTGCCGGCTGGGAGGTCGACTTCGGTAAGGAGGACATGACCAAGGGCAAGACCTGGATGAATGTGTCGTGGTCGGGCGATGCGCAGTGGGCGATAGACGAGGCTGCCGATGGCGTAGAGTTGCGTTATCTGGTGCCGGAAGAGGGCTCGAATGTATGGTTCGACGGTTGGTGTATTCCGAAGTATGCACAGAACCGCAAGGCAGCCAGCTATTTCATCAACTATCTCTGCAAGCCCGAGAACGCCATTCTGAATATGGAAGAGATTGGTTATGTGAGTGTTATCGCATCGCCGGAGATACTCGAGTGGGCAGACGACGAGGAGGAGAACGAAGAGACGGTCGATTTGACCTATTTCTTCGGCGAGGGAGCCACGGCAGTGCATGCCAATTCGGTATTCTATCCTGACCAAAGTGTAATAGACCGTTGCGCCTTGATGCACGATTGCGGCGAGCAGACCAAGGATATGTTGGATATGTGGAGTCGCGTCAAGGGCGACAACCTCTCCAGTGGTATTTTGATCTTCTTGGGCGTAGTGGTAGTGTTGGTAGTAGGCGGTGTCTGCTATTCGTTCATCACGAAGCGCAACAAGAAGACCCGCCCCACCAAGCGCAAGAAATAAA
>CAVKVE010000067.1:0-12599 GCA_963659655.1 Bacteroidaceae bacterium
GCGTCTCCAATAGGTTGCATCGATATGCACATAACCGCTCATTTCGGACAAATCGGGTTGAGTCCAAAGGATGTCTTTTTGAGCAAGGATTCTTCTGATAGTAGAGGTGCTCTTTTGATATCGTGAGGCTATCTGTGAGACAGTCTGTTTGGCATCAAGATACTCTTGCCAAATGACCTCTGTGGAAAGCCTTGACGGATTGTACTGAAATTGTTTACCACAACACTTACATTTATAATGTTGGAGGTTGTTTCTAAAGCCATTTTTCTTGACATTTGAAGAATGGCAATAAGGACATTTTTTGAGGTACATAGGCATCATTTTTTGAAAGTTTGATGCCCGCTATATACTGAATTAATCGGACTTGCGCAAGTTTTCAGACTGCAAAATGACTATTAGAGCACTTTTGTTCATCGACTTTTGTCTCAAGCACCTTGAATCGCTGCAGAGCCCATTAAATCAGGGCTTCCGGACGATTTCAGACTGCAAAATGACTATTGCGCCGTTTTTTTGCAGGTCGGGGAATGGCTATTCGCCAGACTATTAGCCCATTCGGGTACAACCCCTATTGCGAGCCTATTATATGGACAAGCAAGGACTCAAAATCAACAGAATAGGCATAAAAAAATACGATACTGTATTGAAATACAGTATCGTATAGAAATGCTGCTCTTGTGTATTCACATCGATTTTTTGCGTTAGGGGGGGGCAATCTTTAAGAGGAAAATTGCACAATCTATACTGTAGCGCTTCATTACGACATCACAAATCCCGTTCTGTTGAAAAATAACTACAAATACGGCATATCTCTTTGGCTTTCACGCCTATCAGCGCCGTCAATTTTATGCCACAATATACAGAATGTATTGATTTTCCAGCAGTTTCACCTGATGAATAGATATGATTAAAGTCATATTGAGAAAAATCATACATATAATTATTTGGAATCGATAAGAGATTTTTGTTTGTATTCGGATTGATATTGACCAATCCAAAATCAACAAAAAAACCAATACGCAAGCGCCAATCTTCAATAGTTTGAGTACGATAGCCCTTCGGAGCAGGAGAAGCCCACTCATAACCGACCTCCAATGAAGCTAACACATCTAATTTGAGGTCTAACTTTTCTCTACTTCTTTCCATTGGTACATCTTTACGCAATCCATGATTATCCATTTCGTGAAATATACCCATATATCTATCATATTCTCCTATAGTAGTACCCGTTACTTTCACGGAAGTAGAACCTTTTAGCTGCATATTCAGCTTCACCCCAGCCAAATAATAAAATGCACCACCTGATTGATTTCCAAAACCTTGTCCAAACAGGAGCGGTACTTGCAAATAAATATTGCGTGTTACATCAGTTCTATCGTAAAAGCTATAAGTCAAGTCATAGTGAAATGTATCTCGTTGATTTGTCCACGAGTCAGGTACATCTTTCCATGTAAAAGTAGTATCCCCTACATTCAATTGCACATCCTGCCAGCGTACCCCTACCCCGATATTCATCATAAACGAATTATGTTGGTATTGGTATAAGAAACCTCCACCCACTGCGTAACCACCGGGTAAATTATTTACTTGCCGGACAGAACTTACCATTGTTGAATACCCCCCATCTATATAACCACCCAACAGATGATGGTCTCCTGAATAATGACCCGTTATCAACCCATCACGCCCTGTATGAAGACTTGAGTAATTAGAACCTCCAGCACCGAGCAGGTTTTCGCTACCATGCCTACCTTGTGCATATAGCAAGACCGGGAACAAATATAAGCAAAATATAAATAATCTTCTCATTGTACCGTTACCTTAATAACACGCTCTTTTTCACTATATATTGTCTCATCATCACAAAGATAAAACATAAACAAGTTACCTTGAGTAGGGTCAAGTTCTACTTCCATCGCATTATGCTCGTCTGGAATTATTTCTCCACTCTTAAATAGTGCTCCTGTACTCGTAAACACCTTGTAATGTCCCCGATTAATTGATAAGATATTTACCACAGGATGCTCACGCGAAACATAAGTCGGCACGACCGAGATATAAGGCAAATTGGGGGCCAATGTATCTACTGCATCAGGGTAGATACGAATAGGACATGTTTGGAACGATTCCAACTCACCAGGACGCGTTAGGCGGACATAGTAATCCACTGTATCCACTATCATTTCATGCGGAAGATAGAGATACTCATGCGTTTCTCCGGGCATCAGCTGACCATTACAGAACCATTGAAAAGTAGTAAACTCATAACCGCCATTGTACTTAGTATCCAAAATAGCAATAACATCACGAAAACGCTGCTCAGTTACCCAAGAAGGATAGTTCATAATGATGTTCTCCTTTGAAGGATACATACTGTCATTCAAACATAGTCCATTATGCAATACTAATGTAATAAGATAATGGTCAGGACGAGGATATTGCGTCGGATCATCCAATGTACGCTGTGGCATTGGCAACAACACCACACTATCCGTATCGAACGCCACATAGCGTTGGTCTTCAAAGCCCTGTTCATGACCAAAGTCATCAAAGAGTAGCGAATAAGCAATGGGAGTTGTACCCTCATACCAATAGCCCAATTCGAATGCATCACGATCCAGGCATACAGAATCAGCCAATAAATGAGCTATCGTGGGCTCTGTAAAACTCAATGAAAGATATGTGAAATGATGGCATCCCCATTCATTTTGCGTTGTATCCTTATAGAAGCCCCTCTGCGTTATCGGCGTGTCGTGCAACATATAAGTTTCACCATAACAAATAGTATCCACTCGCACCTCATAGGTAGTATCCTGTACAGTTAGAAAAAGATGATATACCGAATCACAACCATATATCGTGGCTAAACTATCCGAGTAGAAACCGGATTTATTAAGAATACGACCATTAAAGTCATAGGTTTCATCTGCACAGATATTCTCGTGGGACTCATAGAAATAAGTAGGGAACACCCGAAGGCGCAATTCATACACAGAATCACACCCCGCCTGGGTTGTAAGCGAATCCCAGTAAACATAGTCACCTGCAAATAGACCTTGGATAGTCTGCCCACGCCAACGCACACTGCCATTATCACATATTGTATCGTAATCAATGTAATGATATGCCGGTAAGACATGAACCTTAAGGCGAAACACCGAATCACAACCATACACTGTAGATAAACTATCCGTAAAAATTGTATCAAAAGGTGCTACCATAGTATGCGTCTTGTATTCTCGATGCAAATTAATAATGGTATCAATATGGAATGTATAATCTTCATTGGAACATAATGTGATTGAGTCTTCGGCATAATATGTTGGATGTATATTTAGATAATAGCGATAAACACTATCACACCCAGCCTCTGTATAGTAATACAATTCCGTATAATCTACTATTGGATTACCAGGAGCCCAAACGACATCAATATGATTGTTATTGTGGTACAATGTTTCATTATCACATAGGTCATAGGTTATATTAAACAAATAGGATGGATAAATATGCAAGCGCAGTTGATATATACTATCGCATCCATAGTCGGTAGATAGATAATCCGTACATACCGTATCGTGCGAACTAAAATAGCGCCCACGCCAGAGTATTTTCTCGTTAGAACAGATTGCAGTATCGGAATAGAAGAAATAAACAGGGTGTACTGTTAGTTCTATACGAGACAACGAATCGCAACCAAAGATTGTCTGCAACATACGCTCTGCACGAATAGTGTCTGCCACACGATAGAACTGAGGGAGAGGAACAGAAGCCATGTCTGTCGAAATGCGAATTGTATCAATTTGGCACTCGTCCCATAAATGATCTGTATAGTACCCATTGTGATCTAATTGGTTCCAATCAAAACTTTCGTTTCGGCATATATGGGTATAAGTCAGCGTATCAAAAGTCGGATGAACACATAACTCGAGATAATAGGTCGAATCACAATTCTCCCGGGTCAGATAGTATGCTGTATCATAGCTTAATCCGGGAAGTAGCACTCTGTCGGTTGGGATAATATCGGCAGACTTATACCCCACATAGCGTTGCCCTTGCCATGTGATAGACTCATTGTCACAAATGGTATAGAGCGAATCGAAACGATAAATAGGCGACACATGCAAATGTAGACCAAAGATACTATCACAACCATGTATGGTGTACAATGTATCCGTATAGGTATAATCACCCGGACGAGCAATCGAAATAGACACACCACTATGGTCGCCACCGAATTCATCTTCCCACACATAGCGTGAACTGATTGTGTCTTGACATATTGTGTCGTGCTGTACAAAACTATATACCGGCCAAATATGATAGGTCATACGAATAACCGAATCACACGCATTAGGACGGAGCGAAGCAATCGTATCGTAATACTCCAGAGTAGTAGCCGCACCTGTTGGCACTATACCACCAATGCCATTACCCATGGCCTCATAAAATACTTCATCATACTGACACGCCTCACGTTCTTGCTCGGTATAAAATGTAGGATTAATACGAACTTCCGCACGATACACACTATCACAGCCAAAACCAACTGTTGTGAAATAAACTGTATCACGATAAATACCGACTTTATCTGTATCAGCCGCTGCATAAACTTTCACTGTATCATATAATGTCGCATCGTAAGTATGGTGGAATGTTTCAAAATTGTTACCTACAAAGAGGATATTCTGCCATGACGCGGTATCATTGTCGCATATTGTCAACATAGTATCATAATAGTAACTTGGTGGCACTAATAACTCCAATGTCCACACAGAATCACAGCCATGATTCAATGTTTGGTCAATATGTGTTGGAGGCTCTTTGGTCTTTAGACTATCGATATATGTATACCGACCCGGGACTATTGTGGGTATTTTATCACTATCTATCCATCTATGTGCTTGTACACTATACAACTGAGTTGACTCCGTATGCCCGGCCCAGATGTAAGATACCCCTTGGCAGACCGTATCCCGTTTGGAAAAATGATAAGTCGGATAGTTGTGCAAGTCAAGTACATAAATAGAATCAAATCCAAACTC
This sequence comes from Bacteroidaceae bacterium, assembly GCA_963659655.1. Taxonomy (GTDB): domain Bacteria; phylum Bacteroidota; class Bacteroidia; order Bacteroidales; family Paludibacteraceae; genus Colicola. The sequence continues at coordinate 5,043 of CAVKVE010000067.1, forward strand.
TTTGGTCTTAAGGCTATCGTAATACAACTGCGGCGCTATAATAGTCAAATCCGTACGAGCCTCGTTACCCGTTACAACATCTGCATCGGAATGATACCAATGGTAGGGCTCGTTATCACAAGTCCAACGCACTATTGTGTCACGATAGGTGGGCCCCACTATCAAATACAACGCACGAGTGGAATCGCAATTAGTAACCGTTGGATAAATTGTATCATAGTGGTTCTTTATCTGTCCGGCTGGTATCACAATCACATTGGGGAGAGCCATACCCAGTGACAACTCCGGCTCATACCACTGCGCAGACAGCGTATCGGTATGTACCTTGCTCCCAACATAAATTGTATGCTCCCACTTACAACTTTCCTCATCCGATATTGTTAGCGTATCCTCTGTCCTATAAATTGGATTTATATGCAGACACAAAGTATACACACTATCACAGCCGGCTGTTGTCTGCAATTTGTCTTCATAAGTAATGTCACCTGCCGTAGCCGTTGAAACGGGTACTCGATCACTATGGCTTGTCCATTCGTACTGTGAGTTCTGGCAAACCGTATCATACTCCGTAAAATAATACGCACTATCCACTACTATATGATACACTACCGCACTATCACAATGGTAAGCCGTTGAGTAATGAAAGGCCGTATCTATCGTCTGCACATACGATATATCAAACAAGGTCTGCTCATATTCTACCGTATTCTCCGAGGTACAATGATGATAAGTCAAACGAGTAATAGTAGTCGTGTCTACCAACAATGTCACATAGCGCAAACTATCGCAACCATACTGAGATGTGTAGCGTATAGAATCGCTATAACCACCTGCCTTATACGACAACACTTTGTATGCCTCTTGGCGAACGGATTCACTCGCATGCTCGCCCGCATACAAACGACCTTGCCAACGCAAGGTATCATCATCACAAAAATGCTTCTCGCCCTCATCGATTCGGTACACCGGATGTATGGTCAAGTGTAATGTATACACACTATCACAGCCGGCTGTTGTCTGCAATTTGTCTTCATAAGTAATGTCACCTGCCGTAGCCGTTGAAACGGGTACTCGATCACTATGGCTTGTCCATTCGTACTGTGAGTTCTGGCAAACCGTATCATACTCCGTAAAATAATACGCACTATCCACTACTATATGATACACTACCGCACTATCACAATGGTAAGCCGTTGAGTAATGAAAGGCCGTATCTATCGTCTGCACATACGATATATCAAACAAGGTCTGCTCATATTCTACCGTATTCTCCGAGGTACAATGATGATAAGTCAAACGTGTAATAGTAGTCGTATCTACTTGTAGATTAAGTATATAGATACTATCGCAACCCAACATTGTCACATAACGAGCAGTATCTGCCCCAATATGCATTCCACCTGCAAATACAAAGGTCGCTTCATCCATATATGTTTGTGGAGCCTTATTACCTACCAACACATGCCCTCGCCAATGCACAGAATCATTATCGCAAATGGTTCGTGTCTCCGATTTTGTGTAAATAGGTGCTACATAGAGTCTCAGCGTCCAAATACTATCACAGTTACCCACCTTTGTATGCAAACTATCCACATAGGTATGCCAACCTGCATTTGCTAAACGAATGTGCGGAACGACGACTCCTTGTATGCTATCAAACAAGTGCGTGTGACCATTCCAATCGTAGATACCATTCGGATTCTGACAAACTGTATCGATTGCGATTAAGTCATAACGCGGCAAGACATTGAGCGTCAAAGTAACAATGGAGTCGCACCTGGCTTGACTCAAGAGGCTATCCACATAAACTTGTTGCCCGACACTATCCACCGTATAGGCAGGGAACTTATCGGTATCAAAATCTACCTCAATAGGAATATGTACACAAGTAGAATATGTCAACGACACTAGAAAAGTATCAACCACCGACAATTGGAAAGTAAGAATACTATCGCAGTGATAGGTATCGCTTGTCAAAAAATGCAGTGAGTCTTTGTAATTTTCCCCCGCAGGAACAACAATGTCCGTAGATTGTATACCATAATAATTTTCCCCCACATAGTGACGCCCTTGCCAATAGAAATCCTGGTTGGAACATATTTGTGCGGTAGTATCCACCTTGTAATCCGGATTGACAATCAAATACAATTCTAATACACTATCGCAGCCATACCGTGTCAGCAAAGAATCAACATAGTGCCCGGAATTATAGAGATTCGATAATTTGCCGGTATTGGGACGACCGGTAACCGGATCGATATAAGTATAGGGAGCATCTTTATGGCAGATGGTATCATATATCAATTTGTGGTAAGTAGGGCGAATACATACACTTTGGCGGATGATGCTATCACATCCCCATTGTGTGGAGAGAGTATCTATAAAAGTATAGGTTTTATTCAGTATAAAACGAGATTTTTCCCCCTCTATCTCTTGCAAGGTCGTAGTATCTGCCTTATAATGAAAATACTGCCCTCGATTGTAATGCACATCAAACTCTTCACCATAGCATATATTCGGTGTTGTGCCCTCGTTGTATCCATAATCCAAGCGGATAGTATCGTGTACATACACATTAACTCGTACCGTATCATAAAAAGAATAATCACAAATAGGAGTCTTACGCTGTACTACCAAATCCGTTTCCCATAATCCTGTATCGGGAAATTGTTTCTCTATATTGTGCAGGTCTATTTGCCAACCGGAATTTTGTGTCGTTGTCGTTCCGGAACGATGAGTATATTCAAGTTTATATTGCTCAAAGTCATAATTGATAATTGGTGTAAATATCACGGCATCATCCGTAATACAGATATCTTCATCCTTGGTATATCTATGATTTACAAGCAAGTCTGCACTACGACTAATACGGCAGCCGGCTGCATACGCATAGGACTCTGCGGTAGAAGATGTCTTTCCCAATCCATACACACGAGCCGTAAAAATACTATTTATTGTTCCATTTCGATTCTCTAATAGATGAGCAGTAGCAGAGATATTTTTGATAGCATACGAGTACATGGCATTCGTTGGGCACTGCGTAAAGTCGGATGCGATGGATTGGTTGTCCATATACATTCCAGACACCTCGTCTGTTCGTGTTACAATATTCACATAGTGGTTCATCGTAGCACCGCTACCTGAAATTATCTTGTCAAATGTCGCAAAAACACATGATTGCATACCATATTCTTGTGGAATAATCGCAGTTAGAACAGGCGAACCTAAGTCATATTGTGCTTGTTTATTTTTTGATATAAAACTGCCATTCACTTCTTTTCCGGTACCATACAAGAAACAAGTAACTGCTTTTGAGGTTGTATAAATAGCGATTGTGGGTGTATATGTTTCTATCCAACTATCTACATCAATAATCCGCTTATCACTCCTTATGGTATCTATATATGTTTCGAATGCATTGATAGTTTTCACAATTATACCATCACGCATAATTTGCGTACCATCCTCTGCACCTGTAATCTGCACATAATCATACACAGCATAATATGTAGGAGTCACAACAAAAGTTTTACCCCACATCGCAGTTGGATACGCTTGGTGAAAAATATGGTTCTCAGGCTCTTTAGGTATCTTGGCACTTTGTCCTCCTTGGAACAATGCAAATGGTTTTTCAGAGCAAAAATGCGAACCTGATAATGAAATCGGCAAACCACTCTTACCATCCTGCGTTGTAGCAGCAGAACGATATAAATAAGTTTCCCCTACTTGTAATGTTTGTTGAAATGGAATAATTGTGTCATTTCCATTTGCATCCGTACGCTTAATCTCTCCAGTAATCTGCGTATTATCTTCTATCGCGACCAAGGCAAACTCAGTCGAATACTGGTCAGATGTATATGTTTGAACAACATACTCCCCAACTAAAGCTTCGGTCGGTAAGATATTCGTGCCGTCGTACTTACCAGAGTTATGATGGCTTGTTGCATAAACAGATATTGGTTTATCCGAAGTAATATGGATACCTTTTTGAGATATTGTATCATTATCCGTCAGGTATGCCATACGCAGATCTGTTATTTGGATCTGTTTCTGACTCCCCGCATTGACCACATATTCCTTTCTTGAACCATTCTTATTTGGATTTTCAATAATCACTTTTGCATTCTCTCGAGAAGTGATATATAAGTACAATGTCAAATCGTTTTGATCTGAATTGTAAGCACCCGAATTCGTCATAAAGGTTGCCCAGAAATCCGTACCTTCGGTGGTATTGTAATACATATTCCACCACGACTGATTGTTGTCTGCACATACTACACCTCCTACTAATAAAAGTAGGGATGCTAACCAAAATCCCCATTTTTTCATATTACTACTTCTGCAAGAAATTTTGCGTTGATTTGATATAAATGAATCCATCCCTACTATAAATTCCGGTGCCGCATCCCAAATAGGAATAATCTGCATTGAGAATATTGCGACGATGTCCCGGCGAGTTCATCCAGTTATTGACCAAGGCTTTGGCACAATCTTCGTATGTCCAATGCAGATCGAGAGGACAGTATTGAATATTCTCCGCACAAGCTCTATAACCTATTCCTAATTGACTAAAACGATCGGCTATGTTTTTCTTACCCGGTACCACACTCTCGTGCGAATAGAAATTACGGGTAATCATATCGTAGGTGTGATTCTGCGCACATACCTCTAAATTGTACTCATACTGATAGGTCTTACCACCCTGCAGCACCCGCTGACGGCTTGTCTCATAGAACACAGCGGCATTGAGCAATCGTGCATCAAATGCTGCAGGATTGATTATCTCGCGAAATGGTTCATACTGCGTATAATTTTGGCATGTATATTGGCTATACTTACTCTCGTCCCATTGTTGAGCATACATGCTACCACACATAAGCAATGCCAACAAACCTATTCTATTCATTCGTATTTTCATCAGCAAATTGTATTGTCTTTCTTCTGTTCTTTTTTACTTTCATTTTCCAATGTTTCACTGTGGGAATGGGGGATATACCCAATTCGGTTTCTGCCATTATCGGTGCTGCTCCTGTTTCGCACCGTGGTGTGATTGGAACTAAACCAACCTGTTCTACAATCTCTTGTTCCGTACACACTCCCTCTGCCGAAACTATTCTTCGAGCACCCATATAACGAATCGTCCAATAATCATCTTCTAATGTAGAAATAGTAACACCCCGACTCGAAGAGCAATGTATAAATTCATGACATCCGTTTCGGGCAACTATATATATGCCCACATGTTTCACCGTACCAAATCCGAAATAGACTATATCACCTGCCCAAAGACTATCCTTATTCCCCATCACATACGAACCGCATAAGGCTTGCTGAGAAGATTTTCGAGGTAGATCAAATCCATTCTGCGCATAGCAATGGCGAACAAATCCGGAACAATCGAATGTCCATGGACCATTAGCACCATACCGATAACGACAGCCATTATACTTCTTGGCTGTATGGACAATATCCCATCCACTAGTTTCTGCACAGCACCATGAAATACAAAGCAGCAGTAAACAGCCTATCAAGCAATGCCTTTTAGCTATCATCTTATTCCAAATGCTTTGCCTATATAAAACTTAACGCCTACATTAATACTTGGGCACATATCTGTTTGCCATTGAGCCATGACCAACGGATGACGATATTCAACCTGTATGCGCATCGGCAAAGCAGGAACTCCGGAAATTTCCATTCCTAGTCCGGCTATAATACCCGCATAAAAATCGGTGCCAATATTGTACACAAAATCCTTTTTGAAATATGTTCCTAAATAGGTTGCGTCTACATTAGCAGAAAAATAAGGAACGAAGGCAAAACATTTCGCTGCAGGCAGATATAGCGAAATAGTCGGTCGATACGCCACACTCAGATGATAAGGATAGACACTCATCTCTGCACCCAAAATTGTCATGCCGAATAATCCGACACGGAAATCGAACATAGACGCCTCCACCCAATGGCTATCATTGATAAAACTATAAGAGTATGCGACCGATATAACCGACAGAAAACTCTTTCCGGAATAGGCATAATAGGCTTTCGGCCAACGAGACGCTATCGACTTATATTGTATAGTCTTCTGCCTATTAATAGTAGTCTGTTTGTCTGTCTGAACCATTTGGACAGAGGGTTTGGCAGAGGTTGCCTTTTGTTTACTATTCACCGACAATTCTGTCTGTTTAGATATGGGAGAAGCAGAATATTCGTCTTTCGCCGACATTTGAATCGGGCTTGTTATATTCTGCAGTTCAGTCCTTTTCTCTACAGGTGCTGGTATTTCCTGTATCGTGTTTCTCTTACTCCTATTTGACGATGATGCAGACATCGAAATCGGAGGAGTAAGAATTACTTTTTCCTGCTTCTGTTCCGATTTGGGTTGTGCAACTACCACCTCTTGCTCTTCGCCAAACCATATCACTGCATATTCCCCATAGACACCAATACCGACAGCCTTCCATGTAATGCCGCTCCAAATATCCTGATTAATCATAGTCGCATTATGACCATAACTATTCTTCCATGCATTTATGGCTGATACTGCTGTCGCCCCTGCCGAATTACGAAACGCTATCTCATAGCCGACTCCTTTATATTGGGTCAATTCTCGAGGCTTATTCCACATATTCTTTGCCTCAGCGTGGTCTGGCGTATAGCAACAAGGAGTCCAATCTCCATATTCCGACCATGAATGGAGATTACAATCATCGGCAGGCGGATGTGCGGTCAAGTCCCGCACATGAGTCTGCGCCACATAAGTTAACGATGGAGATAGAGGAATACTCGGTAAACCGTTCTCGGCACGATAATCCATCAGCAACCGATACAATTCCTTTTCGGTTGCCGAAAGACTGACCTTCTCTATCTTATTCGGGGCGGCATAGACAGGCACACTCCCGAAGAATATATATATAAATAGCGATAAGACGCCCCAACACCTACTTGCCGCACGATGTAGTGCCGCGCAGATAGATAGATAGATAGATAGATAGATAGATAGATAGATACATCTGGCATAATCGTTATCTCACTTTACTTTGTACAATTCACCAATTAACAAGTTCCTGCGCAATTTTATAATAAATTGCAACTCATATATATTCCACAAACACAGACACAAAAATATACTTTTTCAGTTTTACAAAAAAAATGCAAAGTATGTCTGCGAAGTATGTCTATCTTCATTTCTTATTTACTGGATTTGTACTGTCCAATAAAACGTGCAATTTTGCTGCAAAGTTAGTATTTTTTTTTGAGAAAGCAATCAAATGGTGTAGAAAAGTTCAATTTTTCACGCAGGCGATGATTTAAATTTTTCTGTATAGCCATAATCATTGTATCCGAAAATAGATTGAAATCTACATGTTTCAGGATATATTTCCGTTTCTTTTCAATTTCTGCATTTTTATATATGAGATTTCCACGCAGAATACAGGAATACAGCCGTATATAGGTGGTATGTAGGTGGTGTGTGTGGATTATTTTGCTTCTTGCCCTCTTTGAATAGCAGAGAGCTTTCGCACAAGCCGACCGTATTCTTCTGCACTGATCTCT
>CAVKVE010000068.1:0-12518 GCA_963659655.1 Bacteroidaceae bacterium
GCGGGCGTACCACCCTCGACAACTGCCAAATGCTCTGCATGGAGTGCAACAGGCGGAAGAGTGGGAAATAGACAGAAAATAATTACAGATTACAAATTGCGCTATGGGCGCAGTATCTCGCCTAATGGCTTCATTACGAAATCACGCTCCTGCATGAGCGGGTGGGGAAGAGTCAGTTCTTGGGTCGTACAGGGGACACTTGTGCCGTCGGCGGTGTAGTAGAGCAACAGATCTATGTCGATAATGCGGTCGGTATAGTGTCCGTTCTCGCTCTTGTGGGTACGCCCCATGGATTGCTCTATCTGTTGCGTACTATGCAACAATTCTATAGGCGAATAGGGCGTATCGAGCGCTACACAGATATTGCAGAAATCGTTCTCCGACGCAAAACCCCACGGGGCAGAGTAGTAATAGCCGGAGCATGCCACCACTTTTCCTGCCTGCTGCGAGAGCAAGGCGACGGCTTGGCGGAGGTACTCCTCTCGGCTGCCGAGGTTAGAACCCAACGAAAGATAAGACCGCCCTATATATGGGGCGGTCAAGTCGAATGGTGGTATGCGGTCAAAGAGTGGCATAACGAACAGAATGTCTATTCATAGCGGGGGATTAAAGAATGCGCTTTTCAGTTCGCTATCTCCTCGGCTGCATCGGCTGTGGCAGTGGTAACAAAATGGAACAACTTGTCTGCCCCCTTGGTAAAAGGTTGGTAGAGCATGGACTTCTGCACTATCTCTGCCTTGCTGAAACAATGGAACTGTTGGTCAATGCGGTTGCAGAGAAAGACTACTACCAACACCACCAACGCCCATTTGGCTGCACCGAACAGCCCTCCGCCCAAACGATTGAGAAAGCCGAGATGAATGGCTTTCAGCAGTTTGGACAGCAGTCGCCCGAGCAAGTTAAGCACAATGGCAATGCCCAAGAATAGAAGCGTATAGGCGATCACATCGCACACACCTGCAGGCCATTGTGTTTGGTGGAGTATCCATGCAGAAAAGCCTACTCCCCACAGACGCGCACCCACTACGCCCGCTATCACTGCCACAATGGCAATGAGTTCGGTGATAAAACCTCGCATAAGCCCTCGTACCAATCCGACAAGCAGCGGCAACAGCAACAAAGCATCTAACCAATTCATCTATATAGAAGTCCCCTATAAAAAGAGCCAACATAGTGAGTGGTAGCCCGCTATGTTGGCTCTGTGGTTGTATTATTTGTTTACCGAAGTATATTCTATGGGTATCCAAGCAGAACTATCGTTCTTATTTATCATATCAATATCATCCAAGATACTGCTGCCGCCGATGTAGATATTGCGCGGGGTGATAGACCAGTCGTATTGGTCGTGGTCGTAGCGTGCATTGTCACGGAACTGCCCGAGAATACCCGTGATAGTACCTACATAGTTTGCGCAGTTGGCTATACCCGTCGAGTCTGCGCCCGGGATATAGAAGCGAGCAAACTTGCTGTACTCGGAGTTGCTCACTAATGTATTGTGGGTGCCGTCGGTGATCACACGGCTTTGCGGATAGCCCACATTGGCTGTTGTAGGTGCAAATACATTGGCGTAGGTGTCATCCTCGGGGTCGCCTGTGGTGCAGTCCGTCGTAGTACCATTGTACTCGTATTGACCTGTGAACCATACATTCTTCAGCACGACCAGACGCCCATCCATAGTGCGCATCTCGGTCTCATCAGTCACATTGATAAAGTCCGTTATCTGCACCGTGTCGTACTGCAGTTTCGATTGGTCGGGTACGCCTATCAGCGTTACGGCATTGCGGAAAATACCACTCGGAATACGCCCCGGAGCCCAACCTACTTTCTGGCTGGCGTTCTGTGCATAGATATTGTTGTTGTAGGCGGGTACGCAGAGTTGCGGCTGGTCGCCGTAGCGTCCGATACTCAAACCATTGCAGCGGATGAGTATCTCTTGCCCAATCTGGTAGGTGCCGCTTGCAGAACCTATATCCACCGAGATACGCAGGTTCTGCTGCTTGCCGTCTACGACTTGTTGAATAACCATCGATTTATAGAAGTTGCCTCCGTAGTCGTCGGTCGAGATACGCCCGCGAATATAGATACCGATAGTGTCGGTCGGAATGGTATCAAGGGCAAAGAGATAGGTAATACCGTCCTTTGTTGCACGACTGCGGTATTGCGAAGTATCGCTCCAGAAATTACCCTTCTCCGTCATATAAGCGGCTACAAACTCATTGAGTGTATAGACTTTGTAGTCCGACTCACGCGTCTGAATCAGACTGTCGATATTGGTCGTCTTCTTGAATACATCGTCTTCGGTGAGTGCCTTGGGCGAGCAGGAGGACAATGCCGTCGCCATTGCTGCGGCTGCTACGATTGCAGTATATATATATGATTTGCGTTGCATGCTGATTAAAATTTATAGGTTACACTCAAGAAGAAGTTCATACCCCATGCATAGTAGTACTTGCTTGGGAACTTCCATGCATTGGGCGAGATAACGGAGTTCTCGCTATCATCTACGCCTTGGCGGGTGTAGCGCGGCAGACGCGCCTGCTGGTAGCCACCGGTCTTGAAATGCGTATTGTTGGTCAAGTTGGTGATAGAGAGGTTGATAGAGAGCGATTGGCGGTTCTGCAGGTAAATCAGTTTACCCACACTGGCGTCAATCAAGAAACGATTGAGCGGATTGGTTGCCACCAACGACTCCTGCTCCGAGAGAATGCTGTACGGGTAGCGCAGTACGGGCACGCCATTCTTGTCCAACACGGCATTGGTTGGGAACGAGCCATCGCCCAACGACTCGGCTGCTTTGCCATCGGTGGTCTCAATAGCGTTGGCATACGAGTCACCATACCAACCATTGACGGGCGTACCATCGGCACGCACACCGGTGAACAGACCTTTCATGCGGCGCGAGGGTGCTACATCAAGGTAGTTCCAGTCGTAGTAGCTAACCGTGATGTCGGCAAACCACATCTTCGGATGGAAGAACGACAACTTGAGGCTGGTATTCACTTGCGGGCCGCTCGATACACGCAGACCCTTGAGCAGTACCTCGTCGCTTACCTCGAATACGGACTTGCCGTTGATGTCCTCTGCCAAAGCCATACCATTCTCTGCCGAGGTGATAGCCATCGCGTTGGTTGTATAGCGATAACTGCCCACGCTGGCAGCACCGGTCAGCGTGAAATAAGTGCCGAGTTTGACGGCTGCGGCTGCCTCCACACCATAGTGGCGACGCCCGATACCTGTCAGTGCCTGATTGACAAAGGTGCGCGCCTCGTCATCGTAGTAGCCGTTCAGTTCGCTTCCGTCCCAGAACTGGGTGTAGAAGCCTGTGATACGACCACGCACAATCGGATAGTTGAACTCGTAGGTAATATCACCGCCCGCCACTTTCTCGCTTGCGGCATAGAAATCGGAGAGCGACTTGGCATTGTCGTGCGTATAGATAGGTGCAATCACACGGTCGTGCACACGCTGCGAGATATACGCATTGCGAGCCAACGGAGCACGGGTCTCTGCCAATGCATTCAGTTTCAGTTGATTGCGACCGTTGATTTTGTAGGTAGCCCCGATCTTGAAACTCGGGTCAACAAAATCGTGCGTCTCGCCGAGATAGGTTGTACCCGCTTTGAGTGTGCCGTCTGCCGCCCGGGCAATGATGTCCTTGGCTTGGCTGCCGAGATACAATTCGGCGTCCTGCGGGTTGAGTTGTGCCAGATACCACGCACGACCATTAATCATATTCGTGGTACGCTGCATCGATGAGTAGGTCAGTTGCAGGGCGTAGTAGAAGTCCACTTCGTTGAAGTTCCACTCGTTCTGTGCCCACACTTTCGCTGTCCCCATATTGATACGATAGTCGTAGCCGAAGCGGTCGCCCGTATGGATGACATCGTTGTAGTCGGAAGCAATATCGTTTTTCTTGACATTGGCAATATCCGTCTGAGAGAGACCCGCATTGGTAGCCAACTCCTTGATATCACGGTCGGCAAAGGGGTCGACATCTATCCACTGGTTGCCGCCGAGCAAGTCGTCGATGGTCTTGTAGTGTACGCCCTGCGAGAACTTGCCCTCGAAACCTGCGGTTATCTTCAGATGGTCGAACCGAGTGTTCACATAGTTCACATTTGCCATAGCCTCCTGAATGTCGTTGTGGCGACGCTCCAAGATATAGCGTGCTGCCCCGTCGGGGTTGTTGTAGTTGTTGGCTATGTTCGAAGCATAGATGTTGTCCCAGTCGATCTGCGTGGTCTTGCTGTCGCGCGACTGCCAGAGGTCAACCAAGTCGTTGTATTGCTTGGCGTTGATACTCGGACCGATGATATTGCCATCGTGGGCGATCGTACCCGTACCCATACCGATACCATTCATGTCCGTACCGATGAAGTTACCATACGGGAAGTGCTGCCCATTGTTCGGGTCGTAGAGTTGTTCCGAGTTGCCGTCGGCTATCTGTCCGTCCCAAAGGAACGAAGGCAGGTTACGATAGTAGTCGGGGCGAGGGTCGGGTGCATTGTAGAAGTTCAGCGCCGAGTTGCTGTAGAGGCTGTAGTGGTAGCCGACGGCAAACTTAATCTTGTTCTCGTCGTTGATTTTCCAATCGAAACTAACAATAGCCGTCGGGTCGTAGGTCTTGACAATACGCGAGTTGCGCACCTTGCCGTTCTGGTAGCCCCAATACGGGTTGTAACTGTTATGCCCCCACGAGGTCTTGTTGTAGGCGTTGGTCAGGTCGTACACCTCTTGGGTTACGGCAGCCGACTGCCCACGCTCCGTAGGTGCGCCGAAGGTAACAATCGACAAGTTCTTGTCGTTGCCCCATTTCTTCTGGGCAGCAAAGAAATAGCCGAACGAGTAGTAGTTGATACCCTCGCCGATAATGCCCTTTTGGTCAATGTAAGGCGAGAAGCGGAACGCCAATTGCCCGATGAAAGCCCAACCATTGCTCAAAACACCGCTTGCATAGGTAGCATTCACACGCCCTTTGTAGTTGCGGTTGGTGCCTGCCAAGCCCACTTTCCAACCCTGCGCATAGCGCGATGCATCCATCAGGTAGTTGGTCGATGTGCCGAGTCCGCCGAAAGTAAAGTTGGTCGCACCGATAGGGTTGACTACCTCTTTGTTGCGGTTGGCGTCGTTCAAACCGCCCATTGCCGAGAAATTGAATGTCCCACGCTCGGCAGTATTGAAGTTGATGCCATTGATGTAGGTGCTCTCCTCGGTCTGGTCGTAGCCACGGTTGCGGTAGCGAGCCGTAGACCACGCAAACGAGGTCAGCGAGTTGAATACATCGTTGCTTGCAGACGAGGCAGACGACATCGCCTGCGACTTACCCTCATCATCGTTGAGGTCTTCGTCGGTTAGGTTGAGCAGTATCTCCTCTTGGGTGGCACGCGCAATATCCGGTTGCAGCACAACGGCATCCATCGTCGTCTGTTGGTTGGCTACAAGTTGCACCAGTTCGATAGTGGCAATATAGCCATCCGCTTCGATAATAACCTCCTCGTCGGTGGGCTCCAAATAGAGTAGGGTAAACTCACCCGATGCGTTGGTGGTAGTCGATAGGTTTTGGTTAGCGAGCGTGACCTTGGCACCCACGATAGGGCGTTGGCTGCTGCCGTCCAAAACAGTTCCTTTGAGCGATGTTTGTGCCATTAGCCCAAGAGCGAGCGTCAAGCCAAACAGCAGGGACATGATTCTTTTCATACGATTATATGTTAGTATTGTATATTCGAGTATTAGAATTCGGCACTCTTGGGGGTGCGGGGGAAAGGAATGACATCACGGATGTTCTGCATACCCGTAACGAACAGCATCAGTCGCTCAAAGCCCAATCCAAAACCGGCATGAGGCGCAGCACCAAAGCGGCGAGTATCCAAATACCACCACATATCCTTCATCGGGATATTGCGACGCTCTATCTCCGCATTCAGTTTGTCGAGGCTCTCCTCACGCACCGAACCGCCGATAATCTCACCAATCTGCGGGAACAGCACATCCGTACCCTGCACGGTCTTGTTGTCCTCGTTGATTTTCATATAGAACGCCTTAATCTCTTTCGGATAATCGGTCATAATGACAGGCTTGCCGAAATGCTCCTCTACCAAGAAACGCTCGTGCTCCGAACTGAGGTCATCACCCCAGTTGCACGGGAACTCAAACTTCTTGCCGTTGCGGATAGCCTCTTGCAGTATTTCGATACCCTCGGTGTAGGGCAGGCGGACAAACTCCGTATCGATAACCGATTGCAGGCGGGCAATCAAGCCTTTGTCCACATATTGATTGAGGAACTCGAGGTCGTCTTGGCAGTTCTCCAACGCCCAACGCACGCAGAACTTAATAAAATCCTCCTCCAAATCCATCAGTTCGGTTTTGTCGATGAACGCCACCTCGGGCTCTATCATCCAAAACTCTGCCAAGTGGCGAGGGGTATTCGAGTTCTCGGCACGGAAAGTAGGGCCGAAAGTGTATATCTTGCTCAACGCCATGGCACCGAGTTCGCCCTCCAACTGTCCGCTGACGGTAAGCGATGCCTGCTTGCCGAAGAAATCGTCGGAGTAGTCTATCTTGCCTGCCTCGTCATACTTCAAGTTGTATAGGTTCTTGGTCGTCACCTGGAACATCTGCCCAGCACCTTCGCAGTCCGAAGCCGTGATGAGCGGGGTATGGAAATAGAAATAGCCGTGTTGGTGGAAATAGGTATGAATGGCAATCGCCATATTGTGGCGGATACGCAGCACCGCACCAAAAGTGTTTGTACGGGGACGGAGGTGCGCAATGGTGCGCAGGTACTCCATGCTGAGCCCCTTCTTCTGCAGCGGGTACTTCTCGGGGTCTGCCGTACCATACACCTCGAGCGAAGTGAGTTGAATCTCAACGGCTTGCCCTGCACCTTGGCTCTCGACGAGCGTACCCGTAGCCGAGATACAAGCACCGGTGGTAATGGGCTTCAACTGCTCCTCCGAGAACTTCGTGAGGTCGGCTACTATCTGGATATTCTTGATGGTCGAACCGTCGTTGAGGGCGATAAACGATACATTCTTGTTGCCTCGACGGCTGCGTACCCAGCCGCGTACATTGATTTCTGCTCCAAAGTCGGTGCGCTTGAGCGCATCAATAATTACTGTTCGTTGCATTATAGAGTTAGTTTGTATTTTACAATTTGAAGTCGCTAAAGTAGGGTAGAATATGCGTTCCTAAAATTGAGCGGCTCGGTCATCTCCTAAACTATTGTTGAGGTCAAAGCTTGCTCCATCCGGACTCATGCTGTTTATTCTCGAGGTGCTGCTGGTGTATTGTGGAACATTCTGATCGGATTCCTCATTAGCCGTACCATCGTTGTTCTTAAATTTGGTGAACTTGCCCTCAAAGCGCAAATATATGTCTGCCAATCCTCCGCTACGGTGTTTTGCAATAATAATATCTGCCAATCCTTGTAGATTCAGCCCGGTTTTTTCATCTTGATAGATGTGGTAGTATTCGGGACGGTGGATAAAACATACCATATCGGCATCTTGCTCGATGGCACCCGATTCACGCAGGTCGCTCAATTGCGGTTTCTTCCCTTCATTACCGGTTCGGGCTTCCACGCCACGGTTGAGCTGGCTCAACGCAATGATAGGAATACTTAGCTCTTTGGCTAATGCTTTCAGGTTTCGTGATATTGTACTGACTTCCTGCTCGCGACTACCGAAGTTCATACCCTGTGCGTTCATCAGCTGCAGGTAGTCTATGATAATCAGTTTGATCTCATGTTCTCGTACCAATTTACGCGCTTTCGATTGCAGCTCAAAAACGGATAGTGAGGGGCTATCATCCACATAGAGTGGGGCACCCAACAGTTCGTTTATCTTCGTGTCAAGGCGTTTGCGTTCCTCACCGGTCAGCTTACCGGTCTTTATCTTGCTGCCTTCTATCTCGCACACATTCATTATCAATCGATTGACCAATTCTACATTGGACATTTCGAGAGAGAACAATGCCACCGGTATTTTGTAGTCCACTGCAATATTTTTCGCCATTGACAGCACAAAAGCCGTCTTACCCATGGCAGGTCGTGCCGCAATGATAACAAGCGAAGACTCTTGCCATCCTGAGGTTACTTTGTCGAGCTCGGTAAAACCGGAAGGAATGCCCGATATATTACCCTCGTTTTGGGCAGCTTTGTCTATGCGTTGCAAGGCCTCGCTGATGACAGGGTCGATTTGGGTTACTTCTCGTTTCTGTGTGCGTTGGCTGATTTCGAAAATCTTGGCCTCGGCATGTTGCATAATCTCTTCGACATCCTGCGTCTCATCATAGCCTTCTTCCTCTAATTGTGCTGCCATGGCTATCAAGTCACGAGCAGTTGCCTTCTGGGCAACAATCTGCGCATGATAGCGTAGATGGGCGGTAGAGGCCACTTTTCGAGTTAGGTCGGTCAGTTTTGTGATGCCACCGATTTCTTCTAAGTTTCCAAGACTCTTGAGTTTCTCGGCCACCGTATAGGAGTCGATAGGTTCTTCTTTGACGGCTAATGCTCGGATTGCCTCAAATATCAGTCCGTTGTTATGTTCGTAGAAAGACTCGGGGCGTAGTAGGTCGGCAATGTTGGAATATGCATCTTTCTCAATCATCAATGCACCCAAAACCATCTCCTCGAGTTCAGTGGCTTGAGGAGGGCGCTTACCCAATTCGTTCTCTACTATTTTGGGAGCAGGGGTGTTTTGTTTATAGCGTCGGTTATTAGTGGTTGCCATATTCTTCCAACAGATTCTTTGCTGCGATAAAACTGCTTATTTCGTTTCCTAATACTTGTTTCTCAGCTTTTGCTATCAGTGCCTCCATACGCTCGTTTTTGTAGAATCCGTCGAGCAGGGCTTGGTTGATAGTCTCGTACATCCAATACTTCGCCTGCTCGGTACGGTGGCGGTCAAAATAGCCGTTCTTTTTGGTGAAGGCGATAAAGTCCTCCACATTCTGCCATACTTCTTGTATCCCCGTATGCTCTACTGCCGAGCAGCAGATGGCGTCGGCTTTCCACCCCGACTCCGAGGGAGGGAAGAGTGCCAAGGCGTTACGGAAACTGACGCGTGCGGCTTGGGCTTTCTCGATGTTGTTGCCGTCGCATTTGTTGATGGCAATGCCGTCCGCCATCTCCATAATACCACGCTTGATACCCTGCAACTCATCGCCCGTACCTGTTACCTGCAAGAGCAGGAAATAGTCTACCATAGAGTGTGCCGCTGTCTCCGATTGCCCGACCCCTACGGTCTCAACCATAATCGTATCGAACCCCGCTGCCTCGCAAAGCACAATTGTCTCGCGCGTCTTGCGTGCCACACCGCCGAGCGAACCTGCCGCAGGGCTAGGGCGTATGAACGCATTCGACTCGGCAGAGAGTTCGTTCATACGCGTCTTATCACCCAATATACTGCCTTTGCTTCGTTCGCTCGATGGGTCGATAGCCAATACGGCAAGCCGCTTGCCTTGGTGGCAAAGCTCCGTGCCGAGGGCTTCGATAAAAGTCGATTTCCCTGCGCCAGGAACACCCGTTATACCCAAGCGAATAGAGTTCCCTGCGTATGGAAGGCAAAGCTCAATGACCTTCTGCGCTATGGCTTGGTCGGAAAGCAGTTGGCTTTCTACAAGCGTGACCGCCTGCCCCAAGATAGACACATTGCCGCTGCGAATGCCCGCAAAGTATTCCTCGGCAGTCAGCGTCCGCTTTTGTCGGCGAAAAGTGCTGTACGGATTGACGCTGGGCAGGTTCTCCACGCCCGAATTAACGGTCAGTCCCTTGTATTGTTTGTCATTTTCCGGGTGTTTCATAGCATAGTGACGCTTTCTAAGCAATTTGTTTTGAGCCGACAAAGTTAGTATTTTTATTTTGAATAGGCAACCGATTGTTTTGAAAAACTATTTTTTATGAGTTTTCTTCACGTTTTTATTGAAAGAGAACCTTGTATATGTGCTTGATTTATTCTGATTTAGACAGAAAATGTAGTCTCTCTTCGTGTGTTATGGATTTGTATATTTCGAAAAACAAAAGGAGCAAGCCTAATAGCCTGCTCCTTTTGTATGAAATATGCAATAGTGCGCTGTATTTATCCGCCGAAGTTATCGAAGCGAATCATATCATCCTCTACTCCCAACGAGTGGAGAAGGTCAAGCACAGTCTTTGCCATCATTGGAGGACCGCAGAGGTAGTATTCTACATCTTCGGGGTCTTCGTGCTGTTTGAGATAGGTATCACCCATTACCGGTGCAATGAAGCCCGCTGTATATTTAACACCCATTGCATCTGCTTTGGGATCCGGACGGTCGAGAGCCAAATGGAAATGGAAATTAGGATACTCTTTCTCCAACTCAAGGAAGTCTTCCATAAAGAATACCTCATCGATAGCACGCGCACCATAGAAGTAGTGCATCTCACGGTCGCGGGTATGCAGTGTCTTGAGCATGTGCATAATCTGTGCGCGGAGCGGAGCCATACCGGCACCACCACCGACCCAAATCATCTCACGCTTGCTGTCGAATACAGGGTGGAAATCACCATAAGGACCTGACATCGTTACCTTGTCGCCCGGTTTGAGCGAGAAAATATAGGTGGATGCAATACCGCAAGGCACATCTTGGAACTCAGGGCCATTCGGGCATTGGTCTTTCGGCTTGAAAGGCGGAGTGGCGATACGCACGGTCAGCGTGATAATATCACCCTCGTCGGGGTAGTTCGCCATAGAGTATGCACGAATAGTGGGCTCTGTATTGACCTGATGCAGGTTGAACAGACCGAACTTTTCCCACGACGGTACATAGAGGTCGCCAATCAGCGAACGGTCAAAATCCTTGTAGTAGATGTCGTAAGCAGGAATTTTAATCTGTGCATACGAACCCGGAATAAAGTCCATATGCTCGCCCTTAGGCAATGCCACTTTGAACTCCTTGATAAATGTAGCGACATTCTTGTTGGAGATGACGGTGCATTCCCATTCCTTAACTCCAAGAACGGACTCGCTGACTTTCATCTTAATGTCCTCTTTTACCTTTACCTGGCAGCCCAGACGCCAATGCTCTTTCTGCTGCTTGCGTGTGAAATGCACGGTCTCGGTAGGCAGTATTTCGCCACCGCCCTCAAGCACTTGACATTTGCACTGACCGCAAGAGCCTTTTCCACCACAGGCAGAAGGCAAATGTACCCCTGCTTCTCCGAGTGTAGAGAGCAGCGTGCCGCCGGCGGGAACCTTGTACTCCTTGTCGCCATTAATCGTAATCGTCACATCTCCCGATGCCACCAAGTATTTCTTAGCGACCAGCAAGATGATAACCAATAGCAGTATCACGCCCAAAAAGACGCCCACTGCCCAAAGAATTGCTGTTATATTCATTGTTGTAGTTGCTTACAAGATTAGATGTTAAGACCCGAGAAGCACATAAATGCCATTGCCATAAGACCTGCTGTGATGAATATAATTCCCATACCTTGCAGGTGCTTAGGAATATCGCTGTACTCCAACTTCTCGCGGATACCTGCCATACATACGATTGCCAGCATCCATCCTAATCCGGAGCCCAACGCAAAAGCAAAGGCGTCACCCAAATTGGCAATAGCTTTGGTATTGACGGGGTCGAGCAGAATACGCTGCTGCATAAAGAGCGAACCACCCATAATGGCGCAGTTGACTGCAATCAACGGCAGGAATATACCGAGCGACGAGTAGAGCGACGGAGAGTACTTCTCCACAATCATTTCTACCAATTGCGTGATAGCGGCAATAACGGCGATAAAGAGAATAAAGGACAAGTAGCCCAAGCCGAGCGGATTAAGCACATACACCTGCAGCAGATAGTTGACCGGCAAAGTCAGAACCTGCACAAAGGTGACGGCTATTCCCAAGCCCGCACTGGTCTTGACATCTTTCGATACAGCCAAGTAGGAGCACATACCCAAGAAGTATGCGAAAATCATATTGTCCGCAAAGATACTGCGGATAAACAAACTCAAAGCGTGTTCCATATTACTTCTCCTCCTTATTTATTGAGCGGTGAGCCCAGATGATACATCCTACAAGAATCAGTGCCATAGCAGGCATCATCATCATACCGCAGTTTTCGTAGCAGCCGCCATTGGCTACATACCAACTTTCCGGGATGACACGATAGCCGAGCAGTGTGCCTGCCCCGAACAACTCCCGAATGAACGCAATAATAACCAGTATGATGGCATAGCCGAAACCATTGCCCAGACCATCGAGAAGTGAGTCCTTTACATTATTGGTCATAGCGAATGCCTCCAAGCGTCCCATCAAGATACAGTTGGTGATGATAAGTCCGATATAGACACTCAACTGCATGGCAATATCGTAGGCAAAGGCTTTCAGTACCTCGCTGACAAGCGTCACCAAGGCGGCAACGACCACCAATTGCACGATGATACGAATACGCATCGGGATGGTCTTACGCATAAGCGAGATAACCACATTCGATAGAGCCACGATGATGGTTACGGCGATACCCATTACCAAAGCCGGCTTGAGTTGTACGGTAAC
>CAVKVE010000069.1:0-12509 GCA_963659655.1 Bacteroidaceae bacterium
ACAAAGAGTCCCGCCATTGCATCTCGCTTGGTCGGGTACCACGCACTAAGAAACAATACTTTCATGTTGTTTTGATCCGCTAAAAAAGGTGCTTGTAGATTTTCAACCTCACAAGCACCTCTAAAATTCGTTGTCATTATATCCGAAAGCGCAGCCCTCTCATTCGATTCCACCATATTGCAACTCGGAACCACGGCTTATAGTATTTTTCTACACTATAGTAGGTGGTGGGTGTGCTACCGAATTGTTTGTAGTGTTCCGCCACTCCTCGTGTCATGCTGCCCTCAAAGTCGAATATCACTTGTTTTTCTCGTGCCAACTTGATAGCCTCTAATGCTAATAGTGCGCCTGCTCCCGAGTTCTTGTGTTCCAGGCTATAGCACGGAATCAAATAGTATAGCAATCGTTTGTCCCAAACTACAAATGCGGCAGCATATATTTCTCCGTCGGCATTCCGCACACTCAGTATCTCGCACTGTTGTTGGCGTTTGGCTTTTCGTTCCAGCACCAAGAAGAACTCGCGTGAGTACGATATCTGTTTGCGTTGCTCGGCCATGCACTGACTATGGAAGCGGAAGAACTCTTCCGGCAACATTCCTCGTTCCGTATGGAGGCTAAGCGATTTCTGCAGTTGTCGCTTCTTGTTTTTGGAGAAATTGTCAATCACCGAATCCAGATTGCTTAGGTCTTCTATGCGGTATGTCACCCGTTCTTTTACTTTGAAGCCTAATGCCCGCATAGCATCTACACACAGACTCCCGACGGGGTATTGTTGGTAGTAATAGGCTATATCCAATCGGGCTAATTGTTCGGCGATGCTTCGGCATACTTCGGCAGTCTGCCATTTGTCTTCGGTCACTTCCGGTGCAACCCAAATTCCCCCTATTTGCGTTTGTTGGGGCATAACAATATACCGTACCCATACGCGTTTGCGTATCAGGTACGGCATAGCTGCTACGATTTCGCCTTGTTCATTTTCTGCAATCAGTACGTCCCATTCTTTTCCGGCGCAAACAGCTTCCATCCACCAAGGTTGCATCGTCAGTGGAATGTATTCTTGCTTGCCTGCCCATTCAATGTAGCGTTCTTTTGCAGTCATTGGCGTTTAGAAAATGTTTTCTTCGGTGTTTTGGTCGTTTTGTTCTGCTATCTCGTCTGTTGTATTGTCCTCTGTGTTTTGAGGATTCTGATATTCAGCAGGGCGATACAGAATTTGAATGTTTTCGGCAATAATTTCCGTTTTGCGGCGAATCTGCCCGTCTTTTTCCCAAGTGCGGTTTTGTAGTTTGCCTTCTACATAGAGTTTCATTCCTTTGCGAATGTACTTCTCTGCCCATTCGGCAAGGTTTCGCCATAGCACAATGGCGTGCCAATCTGTTTTGTCAGGCACTTGTGTTCCATTCTGCATGGTATAGCCACGCTCTGTGGTGGCTAAGTTGAAATTAGCAATAGCAACCCCGCGATCCAAGTAGCGAACATCGGGGTCGGAACCTACGTTCCCAATTAGAATTACTTTGTTTACAGATGACATAATTTTTGGTCAGTTAGTTATTATGTTTTGAATAAATATTGGTGCAAAGTTACGGCTTTTTTTGTGTATATCAAAATTTTAGCGTAATTTTGTGCGACTTTTGCAATAATCATTTTATGAAACACACAAGTTTATGGGTTATCGGGCTGTGCTTATGGTGTAGCACAGCTCTTTTTGCGCAGAATGAGATGTATGTCCGCTGCATTGCGTTCTATAATCTTGAAAATCTTTTTGATACCATTCATGACGAGGGGAAAAACGATTATGAGTATTTGCCCGATGGCGGTATGAAATGGACATCGCTAAAGTATACGCACAAGATCCATAATATGGGCTTTGCCATCTCGCAGTTGGGTACAGATGAGGATGCTCGTGGTGCAGTGTGTGTGGGGGTTGCCGAGGTAGAGAATATCGGTTGCTTGCAAGATTTGTGCAACGAGACCAACAAATACGATCGCCGTTATAAGCCTATTTTGTTGGATGGCCCCGATCGTCGTGGCGTAGATGTCGGGTTTATGTACGATAGCACGGCTTTCCGTCCGGTGAATGTCAAAGGACACGAGTTGCACGCTCATTATGCGGATGGCGGTGAGGTCAAGAGTCGTCTGCAATTGCTTATCTCCGGTTATTTGGTAGGCGATGGTTCGCCTGAGAAAATACATATTTTGGTCAATCACTGGCCGAGCCGTTATGGCGGCGAGTTGTCATCGCGAGCTTCACGCGATACGGCAGCCATGCTGACACGGTCAATTTGCGATAGTATCTACCGTCGTGAACCGATGGCGAAAATCATTATTATGGGTGACCTGAATGATGATCCGTTCAATCATAGTTGTGCCGAGGTTTTAGGCGCCCGCAAGACGCGTGAGGAGGTAGGTCCGCAGGGTTATTTCAATACCATGTGGCAGAAGCTCGATCGAGGCATCGGTTCTTTGGCATATAATGGTAGCTGGAATCTGTTCGACCAAATTATTATCTCGGAGCCTTTGATGAATGCCAAGTTGGAGTCCGGCAAGTGGACCTACTGGAAGTCGCAGATTTTCAATAAAGATTTCTTGACGGTTCAGGAGGGCAAAGATAAGGGCACTCCGCTTCGTACCCACAAGTCGGGGGTTTGGCTAGATGGCTACGGAGACCACTATCCGACTATGATTTATCTCATCAAACGCAAATAGTCTTTTGTGGATTCTTTTCCTTAGGATTCACTTTCTCTAAATATATTTTTTGTATGAAACAAACGCTAACACGGAATAGTACGCCTATCAAGATGCGCAATTATGGTCGTATCATCCAAGATATGGTGTCGTATGCTTGTACGGTAGAGGATACCGCCGAGCGCGAAGCACTTATCTTGTATATCGCTCAATGTATGCGCCAGAAAAATTTGGTCTGGAATCGTGACCAAGAGTCGGGGTTAGGGCGTGTCCGTGAGGATTTGGAGCGTCTTTCGGATGGTCGTATCAATTGTGATTTCGAGGCGTTCAACAACCTTCCTCTGCTGCAACCTCAGCAGCAGCCGCAACAGGGTCAAAACAAAAAAAAGAAAAGATAAACAACAATGGCAACAGAAATCGGCCCGTACAAGGTCTTTGCCGGCTCTAAGGGTACTGCCCTGGCCCAGCGTATTTGTGAGCAACTTGGTTGCGAGTTAGGTAACATCAGCATCGATCATTTTGCTGATGGTGAGTTTGCAGTCTACTTCAACGAATCGGTTCGTGGGCAGTCTGTTTATTTGGTACAATCTACTTGTCCGAGTAGTGACAATCTGATGGAGCTGCTGCTCATGATTGATGCAGCCAAGCGTGCGAGTGCGTACAAGGTTATTGCCGTCATTCCTTATTTTGGTTGGGCGCGTCAAGACCGAAAGGACAAACCGCGTGTGTCTATTGGCGCCAAGTTGGTGGCCAATATGATTCAGGGGGCGGGTGCTGACCGTGTGATTACGGTCGATCTACATGCCGACCAGATTCAGGGTTTCTTTGATATTCCGGTTGACCATATCTATGGTTCCAATGTGTTGGCTCCTTATGTAGCAAGTCTGAACCTCAAGAAACTGATTGTGGCATCGCCGGATGTGGGTGGCTCTAAGCGTGCTTCTACCTTTGCTAAGAAGTTGCATGGTATCACCGATCGTGATGTGCCGATGGTCATCTGCTACAAGAATCGCGAGGTCTTCAATCAAGTCACCGAGATTCGTGTCTTGGGCGATGTCTATGGCAAGGATGTCATTATTGTCGACGATATGGCTGATACGGCAGGTACGCTTTGCAAGGCTGCCGAGGTCATGAAGAAGGCCGGTGCCAAGAGTGTCCGTGCGGTAGTCAGCCATGGTATCATGTCGGGTCCCGCTTGCGAGCGTATTGAGAACAGCGAGTTGGAGGAGTTGGTATTCACCGATTCGTTGCCTTTCGATATCACGCGATGCAACAAGGTCCATATTGAGAGTCTTGCAGTGCCTATTGCTCAGACTATCAAGGCAATCCAGACGCATACCAGTGTCAGCGAATTGAATATACACTAATTTTTTTACATGAAACATAGCGTTAAACAGCTTCTATGGGTGCTGTTTGTTTTGGTGGGCATTTGCGGTCTTAGCAGTTGCTCTAAGAAAACAACGCAACCCGTTCGCCCCTCATTTTCAGCCGATTCTGCTTATCAATATATTGCTCGGCAGATGTCTTTCGGCCCTCGTGTTCCGAATAGCAAGTCGCATACCGATTGTGCGGTTTATCTTATGCAGCAGTTGCGTGCCTTTGGTGCGCAAGTGGAGTTGCAAAAGGGTGCGATGACCGATTATAGCGGTCGTCCGCAGGCCATTTTTAATATCATTGCTCATTTTGGTACGCCTGCGCAGTCCGGTCGTTCTCGTGTCTTGTTGGCAGCGCATTACGATACACGCCCATGGTGTGATGAGGAGGATTTGTATGAAAATCGTTTCCTCAATGTGCCGGGTGCGAACGATGGGGCAAGTGGAGTGGGTGTCTTGCTTGAGGTGGCTCGTCAGCTGGGTTTGGCTGTGGCAGATTCTTCTCTCACCACTCCGGTTGATATCATTTTCTTCGATTGTGAGGATATGGGTACGCCGCAGTTCTATACGGGCAGCGAGCGTGAGAACACATGGTGCTTGGGCAGTCAGATGTGGGCGGCAGAGTATGCCAAGAGTGCGACAGCGCCTCGCTATCAGTATGGTATTCTGCTCGATATGGTGGGTGCTCCCGATGCTGTTTTTCCGCGTGAGTTGTATTCCGAGCAGTATGCGTCAGGCTATGTAGAGCAGATTTGGCGAGCTGCTTCGTCGTTGGGGTATGGCAAGTATTTTGTGCAGCAAAATGCCTATCCTATTGTGGATGACCACTATTATGTCAATGTCCTGGCAGGAGTGCCGTGTGTGGATATCATCCATTACGATGCCCTCAATGCCACGGGTTTTGCTACTTGGTGGCATACGCAGCAGGATGATATGCGCAATATCAGCCGTTCCACGCTGCAGGCTGTTGGAGAGACGGTTTTGTCAGTGATTCTTAAGTAATTTTATTGTCAAATGGGGAGCTGTTCCCCCTTAAAATACTGAGCGTACGAATTCGTTTACATTCCGTTTCCGTCGACTTTTTTCGTGGGTATTCCTTCTGGGTATATCCACTTTTTCTGTCTTTTCGACGGAGGTGACCATCACCGAAACTTTCTCCGACAAATCTGTCTATACGGGTATTAATTATTCTTCTGGTATTTGGACTTCCGCTAATGGTATCACATGGCGGTATGACAATATGTTAGTGGGGGCTGTAAGTTCAGAATATGGCGTGAAATTTTCTGCAAATTCAAATAGAACAACAGGTTACTTGTGGACTTCTAAAATTCGAGGATTAAACAAAGTCGTTTTTTCGATTGCTCATACAGGAACACCGACATTCACATTTCAATATAGTTTGGACGGAATTGTATGGAAGGATACTTCTATTTCTGTTTCCTATGTCACTGATTGTGAGGTACTATTACCAAAATCGAATGATTACTATGTCCGTTTTAAGGTGTTCTCCGCAAAATCGGGTGTCTCGTTATTTCTTAAAGAAATTTCTTTCTACACCACCGCTCCTACCGATACGACAGGTCAGCCCATGGATGTTGTCGATTGGCGCAGCGATGGCTTGACGCTCAATATGAATGGCTGCGCCCCTACGCAGGGTGTTTCCGCCTCGTTGGATCACGGAGATTTCCGGACCTTGACCGAAGGTACTTCCTATTCCTACCTTGCTCAGCCCGACCGCACCTATTCTGTTCCGACTACATCGTTGCAATCCGGTCAAGACCTCTATCTGCAGACGCACTATGCAGATACCGAAGGCACAGCTTACACTTCGGCTCATTACTATCGTGTGCCTTATATATTCACCCGTGATACCACCATTCGGACAGCCTCGTTTTTGCCCGATGATGATTTGGTTATCCGTTCGGGTACGACCACCATCTCCACGCTCACGCAGGTGCGCAATGTGTATGTCTATCCGGGTGCCAGACTCTGTGTGGCGAATGGCAGCCGCTTATGTTGTTCCAATCTCTTTATTCGCACGACGGCTAATGAAGCAGGGGCAGTGTCGGATACCATCAAGGCGCAGAAAGCCTACTACACCCGCATTGTGGCCAACAATACGCATTATTTCCAGTTTGCGTTGCCGTTTGCCTCCACCACACAGAATATTACTTCCACCGCAGGCGATGTCTTTACGCTCGACCGTCATTGGCGGCTCAATGTGTATGATACCGAGCGCCGTGCCGCACAAGGCGAATCCTCCGACAACTGGGTGCGCTATACGGGTACTACCTTGTCGCCGAATGTGGGCTATGCCTTGTTGTCGGCGTCGCCCTACTATCGTGAGTATCTCTTTCCTATTTCATATACCAAGACGACGCCTACTTCGGTGTCCGTTTCTGCCCCGACGGGTGAGATAGCCGACCGGCATAATGGTTGGAATTATATCTGCTCGCCTCTGTCCGGTGTCTATTCCGTTGCCTATGACGACCCGTCTGAGGCGGTCAAAATTACGGAGCTTTCCGATGACGGTACCTATTATCGGCAGCATATTCCGACCTCTATTTCGCCCGCCAAGCCGTTCTATTTCCAGGCCTCTACTGCCGGTACCTTAGTCTTTGGCGATGCGCTCTCGTTCGTACCGTCAGCGTCAGCTGCTCCCGCTCGCGTGTTGTCTGCTTCTTCCGTGCCGACCGATTGGGTCGAGCTTCAGTTGTCCGATAGCTTACAGCGTACCGATGTCGCCAATCTATTCATCCACCCTTCTCGTTTTGATAATTCGTATCAGGTGGGTTACGACTTGCAGAAATTCCTATCCACGGTTTCCCGTCCGCAGCTGTATGCCGTGTTGCCGTATGGAGATTTGAGCTTTGCCGCAGTGTCCGATACTATGGCACAGCAGGGTGTCCCCGTTGCCGTTCACACCCCAATAGCAGGCACATACACCCTCTCTGTCCGTCCCAATGATTATATGGCCGACATAGCTCATATCTATCTCACCGATTCGCTGTTACAAACAACTACGGACCTGTTAGAACAACCTTATACTTTCCATACCGAGCCAGAGTCAAATACCCAATCTCCCAAGCAAGAATCAAACACCCAAGCAACGAATTCGGAAACCAATATAGAACCGAAATCAAATCTACAGGCACCCGAACAATTATATACTTCTCGTTTCTCCGTGCAATGTGTTCGCTATGCCGATTCCCCCACACCGACAGTCACTCCTTCCGCCGCTTTTCCCGAACCACTCCCGAACCAACTCAAGAAATTTTTATATAATGGCCGCTTGTATATCCTTCGAGATGGCGTCTATTTCACTATCTTGGGTGCTCGCCTCCCCCTGTCTAATCCCTAACTATGTGCATGCTAACCCCTATCTGCATACATACAAATCCCTAACAGCATGTATACTAACCCCCAACAGCGTACTATCAACCCACTTACTCCATCCACCAACACTATGACCTCTCGTCTCCAATCCCGCTTCATCTCCTGTCTATTTGTCCTTCTATTATGCACGATTCCCCTTTATGCTGCTTTATCGGAGCATAAGGAGTCCGCTATCTCGCAGCCCCATTCGCTTTCGGTTTCTGTTCCCGCTATCGATCCTTCCGGCTATACGGTCGATATTGCCGTAGAGCCACCCTATACATCAACCGCCCCACGCCGTATAGGCGCAGGGGACAATGCTTCATTTGGAGATGGGGAGGATGGTACGAAACTGCCGGAGGTGAA
The DNA here is from genome assembly GCA_963659655.1 of Bacteroidaceae bacterium. GTDB lineage: Bacteria > Bacteroidota > Bacteroidia > Bacteroidales > Paludibacteraceae > Colicola. The sequence goes on from CAVKVE010000069.1 coordinate 7,800, forward strand.
TAATGATGGTTATGCCACCCCTATAGGTGACCTGCCTATTCCCTTACTATTCCTATTCATTGCTGCTTATCTTGCCATTAAGCGTCTTCATTCTTGTTCTTATAGTGCTCGATATAAGAACGAACATCCTACTATAACGAACAAGAAAAATAGGTAGTCGAATCCGTCTAATTCCTCTATTTCGGCAGCGCAAGTTCGTACGCTAACTGAATAATATGGCTGTGCGTGCGGGTATAGGTTAGAGAAACACCCTCTGTGCTACTGAAAGCGGCAGGTATTGCAGCAGTTCCCGTATCGGGCAATACAATGGGCGTAATGCTTACGCTCCGCTTGTAGTCCCATTGATAGCGGTAGGTCAGCGTCAGAGAGTGCCGGTCGTTTATCTTCCAGCGCAAGCCTATCTCCGCCCGCGCAGAGGTCAGGTACTGCCCATAGTGCCGCACAGGGTCTATCTTGTCGAGATATGCTGTCGGCTGATTGAGCGTATTGTGCAGTTCCACTTTGCTTTTTAGTTGCAGGGGTGTTCCTGCAAAGGAGTAATCTGCTTTCACGCAGTGTCGCAGCAGCAGACTTGCCGTTCGTGCCACCCGCTCATCGGGTTTGTCCATGCGGCAGTCTATGTCGAGTTGCTCCATTAGGGCGAATTTCCACTGCCGATAGCGGTACTGCCCCGTGATATCCACCATCGCACGGTGTTGAATATAGTCTTTGGGCTGCTGTTCCCATTTATCGCCCAAGATACGGAGCATATATGCCGCCCGCAGGTGTACATACTCTATAGGCTCGTAGTGGAGCGAGAGAGTGGTGTATAGGCGGCGAATAGACGGTGGTTCAGAGGTGTTCCCTTCTGTGGTATAGGTTCTATCCACCATGCGTGCCCGAAAGTCTTGCCGAAGCGATAGCGCAAATCCCCGAGGCAAGTCCTTAGTAACAGTCGCCCGTGCCCGCAGTTCCATCGTCTGCTCTTCTATGTTAGCAGCAGACAACCCCTCATTAGGCAGTTCCCCAATAGGCAACCCCTCACTATACAGCCCCTCCTCACCGATAGAATAAGCCCCAACCTCCGAGTGTCCCACCTCTTGTGCGCTCAGAGCCATACAAAAAAGGACAGCCGACGCCATGCCGACTATCCTTTTCGCTATGCTCCGTGTGCTATACAAAGATGTTCTAATTACGAATTATGAATTACAAATTATGAATTATGAATTAAGAATGACGAATGAAGAATGAAGAATGAATGCCCCCCTATAAGTCAGTGTATAGGACAGGCATGTTAATTGTTAATTCTTAATTGTTAACTCTGAGATGCTAATCTTCGCCGTGCAGGCGGTTACGCCCTCTTGGTTGCGTTGATTGTAGACCACACCGTCGTCCTGCACAAGGTACCATGTATCGAGTGGCAGCCCGAGTTTCACTTCGTGGTGGTAGGCGATATCCAGCCGTACGCGCTTGCCGGCCCAGTCGGGGCGATAGGCATTGAGCATATTCTCCAAATATTTGCACGAGTTGCAGTGCTTGTTGTAATCCACGTCGGAGTATTGCACTATGTGCGGCACTATGCCGGTCGGTTCTTGTATCGCCGCCGTGCGTGCAGGGCGAGCCATCTCTAATACCTCGCCGTCTACATGGTTTTGGAACACTTCTCGGTCGAATATGTTCACTATCTCTCGCTTGTCAAGGCTCAGTACCGCCCATTGACTTTTGCATACGCCGATAGGACGCAGTGTGCCGTCTTCCTGCTTGAGAAACAGGCGGAAATCACGCGTCGAGATGGCGTGTGCGTTCTGTTCTATCCAGGTCTCGAACACCATGGTCTCGCCGTGGGTGGGGAAATAGGTCATCTCTACCGACAGGCGGGTCAGTATCCATGTCAGCCCCTGTGGGAAGAGGTACTTAATGCCGAATCCCAACTCGTCGGCCACTTTTCCTGCGGTCTCAAGCAGGTAGTTCTCTAATACATAGAGTCGTAGTCGCCGATTGAAATCGACCTCTTGATATTTAATCTCGTATTCGTATTGATACTTCATTTGACTTTGTGTTAATGACTTCGTGTTAATGACTTTGTGTTAATGACTTCGTGTTGAGTGCTGTGCTTCGTTCTGCGTTTGTGGTTCTGTATGATATCCATATCCGCAATGAATAACATCCGTCGAGCCCCTTCTATGGAGGGGTTGGGGAGGTCTGTCTTACTTCAGCCACTTGTCCAACCACTCGAAGAAGGTGCGCTGCCATAGTATGCCGTTTTGTGGTTGCAGCACCCAGTGGTTCTCGTCGGGGAATATCAGCAGTTCGGCAGGTATGCCTTGCATCTTTGCCGCGTCGAATGCCGCCATGGCTTGGTTGGCAAGTATGCGGTAGTCTTTTTCTCCGTGAATGCAGAGGATAGGCGTGTCCCATTTGTCCACGAACTTATGCGGCGAGTTGGCAAAGGTGCGTTGTGCCGTAGCGTTGTCTTTCTCCCAGTATGCGCCGCCCATGTCCCAGTTGGCGAACCACTTCTCTTCGGTCTCGAGGTATTGCATTTCCATGTTGAATATACCGTCGTGCGCAATGAACGCTTTGAAACGCTTGTCGTGGTGTCCGGCTATCCAATAGACACTGTAGCCGCCGAACGAAGCCCCTACGCAGCCGAGGTGGTCTTTGTCCGCATTGGGCGAGTGGGCCACAAACTCATCGATGGCGGTGAAGTAGTCGCGCATACATTGTCCTCCGTAGTCGCCGCTTATCTCCTCGTTCCATTCTTTGCCGAAACCGGGCAGCCCACGGCGGTTCGGTGCTACCACAATGTAGTCGTTTGCCGCCATCATCATAAAGTTCCAGCGGAAACTCCAGAACTGACTGACGGGCGATTGCGGACCTCCTTCGCAGTAGAGCAGGGTGGGGTACTTCTTGTTCGGGTCGAAGTGCGGCGGATAGATTATCCAGGTTAGCATCTGCTTGCCGTCAGTGGTGGTCTGCCAACGCGGCTCTACACGCCCCATTTCTATTTGGTCGTAGATGTTTTTGTTCTCAAAGGTCAGTTGGTTCAGCACGCATTGACCTTGGTCGAGTGTGAATTGGTATATCTCGTTTGCCTCACGCATCGAGTGGCGCAGGCAGACAAAGGTGTTGCCGATGTTCCCGCAGGGTACATAGTCGTATTGTCCGTCGGGCGTCAGTTGGTGTATCTCGCCGGTCGGCACTGTGCAGGCGTAGATACGCTCCGTGGCGTGCCAAACGGCGTTGAAGATGATAGTGCTGTCGTTGAGCCAGTAGTACGAATCCACATTCGTGTCTATTCCCTTGCTGAGGAAAGTCTTTTCTCCCGTGGCGGTGTTGGCTACAAAGAGACGGTTCTCATCGCTCTCGTATCCGTCACGCTCCATGCTGAGCCATGCAATATGCTGTCCGTCAGGCGAGTAGGCAGGGTTGGTGTCGTAGCCTTTGTTCTCTTCCGTCAGGTCGGTGTGCGTTTGTGTCAGCAGGTCGTAGAGATAGATGTCCGAGTTGGTCGATATGGCGTAGTCCAAACCGGTCTTCTTGCGGCAGGTGTAGGCGATGGTGTTCCCGTCGGGGCTCCATGCCCATTGTTCCACACCGCCCCACGGCTTCATAGGGCTTTCGTAGGCAGTACCTTCTAGTAGGTTCGTCAGTCCCGTTACGGCCAGTTGCTTGTTGGTCAGGTTTTCTTCATTGAGCGTAGCGAGGAAAGGCTGTGGCGCACTCTCCGTCCATTCGTCCCAGTGCTTGTACATCAGGTCGGTAACCACACGCCCGGTGGCTTTGTCGAGGTCGGGGTAGCGTTCGGCAGTGGTCTCTATGGTTTTCACCTCTGCCATGAGCAGAATGTGCGAGTCATCGGGCGAGAGCAGAAAGCCCTCGATATCTTTGTCGAAGCCCGTCAGCAGAATATCATCGCTGAATTGCCCTTGCGGCTTGACGTGGAAATAGAGTTTGCCACCACGCAGATAGGCGAGGTGCCCTTGTTGTGTCCATGCGGGGTCAGAGCCGACGAACTCTTCTAATTGTTGCAGTTTGCCGTTTTCCAATTGGCAGATGCGTATCCACGAGGTGGAGCGGTTTTCTGCCACGCTGTAGTATGATACGGTGTAGGCAATTCGGCTGTGCGCATTGTCTACGGCTACGCTGTTGATACGCCCCATAGCCCATAGTGCTTCGGGGGTGAGTCGTCCGCCCTCAATGGTGATTTGTGGTTTGCCGATAGGTTCTTTTTTTTGTTGTGCTTCTTTGGCACATCCTGCCGTCAGGATGGCGATTGCTGCCATAGTCCAAATTTTTAGTTTCATATTTTTTCGCTGTCGCGTAGTTTTCGTAATGTATGTATATTTCGTAGTTCCCGTAATTTTTGTAGCTTTTGTAGTTTATGTGGTTTTTTGTATTTTTTCGTACTCTATGTTTTCCCGTAGAGACGGTATTGCATACCGTCTCTCATTGTATATTGTCGTCCCGTATATTGTGTCCTGCTCGCTACGCTCACGAAAAACAGAGGAAAATATGTATTTTGTATTGTGTTGTATTTTCTTCTATTTTTCTTGCCGCTTGCGGCATAGGAAATAATGATGTTGCATAGTTGTCATCACCCCATCCCCATCTCCCCCCCCTTTTTTTCGCCCTGCAAAGGTACTACTTTTTTCCGAGATAGGCAAAAATCAAGCATTGTCCAGTTGCAAATGGTCAAATCGTAAATAGTCCAATCGTCCAATCAGTCGT
>CAVKVE010000070.1:0-12467 GCA_963659655.1 Bacteroidaceae bacterium
TAGTTTCCATTTAGAAATGCAATTTTATTCGATTGCGGGGACAAATTTGCATAGTTGCACAAAAAGCAGTACTTTTGCAGTCCCAAAAATAGGGAATAAAATATACAATCTAATTTTGAAATAATAAGTACTATCAAATAATAGGTACTATCAAAGATATTATGAGTCTTTTGTTTGAAATACGAAATCTGCATGCTACCATAGCGGGGAAGGAAATCCTCAAAGGGGTGAACCTGACCATAAACGAAGGCGAAGTGCATGCCATAATGGGGCCGAACGGCGCCGGTAAATCGACCCTGAGCGCTGTGCTGACGGGAAATCCCGCCTACGAAGTGACCGCAGGAGAGGTGCTGCTGCACGGCAAAGATCTGCTCGCTATGCCTGCTGAACAGCGGGCACGAGAAGGAGTGTTCTTGAGTTTCCAATACCCCGTGGAAATACCCGGCGTGAGCATGGTGAACTTTATGCGAACGGCCGTCAATGAAAAGCGGAAATACGAGGGAAAACCGATGTTGACCGCTAAAGAATTTCTTGCGCTGATGCGGGAAAAACGGGCATTGCTCGAAATGGCGGACAAGCTGAACAACCGCTCGGTGAACGAGGGTTTTTCGGGAGGCGAGAAGAAGAAAAACGAGATATTCCAAATGGCTATGCTGGAGCCCTGCTTATCGATACTCGATGAGACGGACTCCGGATTGGATATTGATGCGCTGCGCATTGTGGCTGACGGCGTGAATAAGCTGAAAACGGCTCAAAATGCGCAGATTGTGATTACGCACTATCAGCGCTTGCTTGACTACATAGTGCCCGACTTTGTGCATGTGTTGGCAGACGGGCGTATTGTGAAAACCGGTACGAAAGAGTTGGCTCTGGAACTGGAGGAAAAAGGCTATGAGTGGCTCGAACATATCCAATAAGACGGCTATGGAACCCATTGTAATACACGCAGGAGAGGTTTATGAGCGGGTGTATCTGAATTCGCCATCGCTCGACCTGCACTTTGTGCAAGAAGAAGGCTCGACCCTGCGGCTGCATATACTGAACCTCTACTCGGCACTATCGGAATCGGCTCAAAAACAATTGAAAGAGATTTCGGGCGGGGCGGTAGAATTTGCACCTTCGGCACCGGTGGTGAATACCATTCGGGTAGAGCAACAGGGCAAACAATGCAAGACGGAACTATACGGATTGGCTTTTTTGAACGGACAAGAACAAGTGTCGACTTCGACCCATGTACACCATAATATAGGAGAGGGAGAGAGCCAACAGTTGGTGAAATTTGTGCTGGACGGAGAATCGAAAGGCGAGTTTTTCGGCGAACTGAAAATTGCTCCGGATGCACAGAAAACCTCGGCTCACCAAACAAGCCGAAACTTGCTGCTGAGCCGTACCGCCACGATGCGTACCCGGCCGCAACTGGAGATCTATGCGGATGATGTGAAGGCTACCCACGGGGCAAGTACGGGACAGCTCGACGAGAGCGCCCTATTCTATATGCAACAGCGTTGCCTAAGTGAGCAGACAGCACGCCAACTATTAGTGGGTGCATTTATGAAAGATATTGTGGAAACAATACCCGATACAGCCTTGAAAGAAAAATTAGTGGAGGCGATTGATGGCGTAGTCGAATAGACTGAGAAGGCTATCCTTGGTAGGAGAGTCGCGGAAGACAGAGAGTACTTCGGCGACTCTCTTTTTGTAGTCGTACATCTGACGCGTGGCGTATTCGACGCCCTGATAACGCATGACAAAGGTCTTGATTTCCTGCTCGGCTTTCTCCGGATTGATATGCGGGTCTTGGTTCGCTAATGCTTCGGCAATGGTTCGGATACGATCTGCCTCCTCTTGGGGCGCACGGCGAAGCGAGACAATGAGCGGAAGCGTGACTTTGCCGTCTCGGATGTCGTTCATGGTGGGTTTGCCTAAGTCCTCGTTGTCGGAATAGTCGAAAATATCATCCTTGATCTGGAAACACAAGCCAAAAAGGCGACCATACTCACGCAACGCACCGCGCAGACGGGGTGTGGTGCCTGCCGACTCGGCACCTGCCTCGGTGCAGGCCTGAAACAGCTTGGCCGTCTTCTGCTCGATGACACGATAGTACTGCTCCTCCGATATCCACATGGTGTCGTTGGCATGGAGCTGCAGCAACTCGCCGGAAGAGAGGGATTGACCCAACTCGGAAACAATATCAAGAATCTTGGAATTGCGCAATTCGGACACAATGCCGATGACCTTGGACAACATATAGTCGCCGGCTAAAATGGCTACCTTGTTCGACCAACGCTCCTGAACAGCCTCCGCACCGCGTCGAGTGGGGGAATTGTCCACTACATCGTCGTGCAGCAGCGAAGCGGTATGCAACAACTCCAACGCAACCGCCGTCTTGAGCGTCTTGTCGGTAGGCTCGTTGCACATCTGAGCGGACAAGAGAACCAACATAGGGCGAAGCTGTTTGCCTCGCTGCACGGCGACATAACTCAAAACGGAATTGAGTGTTTGGGCCTCGGTTTGCATAGTCGTTTCGTACAATTTCTCGAATGCCGAGAACGACTTCTCGATGGGCTTGCGTATCTGCTGAAGAGTATTCACTATGGTTTGTGTTGTTGGATGTTGTGAAGGGTTGCCTACGGAGAGGGCTGCCGCATCGTGGTGCATAACGGACCAAGCTGCAATACCGCTCTCTACAAAAACGGCTGCAAAGGTACGCAAAAATGACGGAATACACAATAAAATAGGCGTATAGATTACTATTTCAGGGGGTGAGCATTTTGTTTTCCGACAAAAATGTTGTACCTTTGTGCGCTTAAAAGAAACGGAAGGGTGGGCAAAATAGGCAAAAGAACTCCATCAAACCGTTGATAGTGAACAAAAAGTAATACAAAAAACAGATAATAACCATCCATGCTCTCGAACGCAGAACAACAAGAGATACTTCGTCGACGCACCTTTGCGATTATTTCACACCCGGATGCGGGTAAAACGACACTGACCGAAAAACTATTGCTATATGGAGGCGCTATCCACGTGGCAGGTGCCGTGAAATCGAACAAAATACGCAAGACCGCTACCTCGGACTGGATGGAGATAGAAAAGCAGCGTGGTATCTCGGTGGCTACCTCAGTAATGGGTTTCGACTATGAGACCTCTTCCGAATCGCCCGCTATGAGGGGGCAGGGAGAGTCCGGCGTAGTCCGCTACCATATCAACATTTTGGATACTCCGGGTCACCAAGATTTTGCGGAAGATACATTCCGCACACTGACGGCAGTGGATTCGGTCATCATCGTGATTGATGCCGCCAAGGGTGTGGAGACACAGACACGACGGCTGATGCAGGTGTGCCGCATGCGCAAGACGCCTGTGATGGTGTTTGTCAACAAGATGGACCGAGAAGGAAAAGACCCGTTCGACTTGCTAGACGAGATAGAATCGGAACTCGGCATCCATGTGCGTCCGCTCTCGTGGCCTATCAACAGCGGTCAGCGGTTCAAGGGGGTGTATAACCTCTACCAATCGACCCTCGACCTCTATCAGCCGGACAAAACGCACGTGACGGAATCGCTGCGTTTCGACGACATCAACGACCCGCAAATCACTGCATTGGTGGGTGATAAAGATGCGGAGAAGCTTCGAGAGGATATTGAGATGATAGCGGGGGTGTATAATCCGTTCTCGGAGGAGGACTACCTCGCCGGCGAACTAGCTCCCGTATTCTTTGGCTCTGCGCTGAATACCTTCGGCGTGAAGGAGCTATTGGAATGCTTTGTGCGCATTGCGCCGTCGCCACGACCTGTGCAGGCGGAGGAACGCATAGTAGAGCCTATGGAAGACAAATTTACGGGCTTCTGCTTTAAGATTCACGCCAATATGGACCCGAACCACCGTTCGTGTATCGCATTTTTCAAAATATGTTCGGGCAAGTTTGAGCGCAATGTCTATTACAAGCATGTGCGCAAAAATCAGCAGATGCGCTTCTCGTCGCCGACTTGCTTTATGGCGCAACGAAAAGAGACAGTGGACGAAGCTTATGCAGGCGATATTGTTGGTTTGCCCGATACGGGAAACTTCAAAATAGGCGACACGCTGACTGCCGGCGAAAACCTGCACTTCAAGGGGCTGCCATCGTTCTCGCCGGAGATGTTTAAGTATATCGAGAACGCTGACCCGATGAAGCAAAAGCAACTCGACAAGGGCGTGAGCCAACTGATGGATGAGGGTGTGGCGCAACTCTTTGTCAGCCAAATGAACGGGCGCAAGATAATCGGTACGGTCGGGCAACTGCAGTTTGAGGTAATTCAATACCGCTTGGAGCATGAATATCAGGCAAAATGCCGCTGGGAAAGTCTGCAGATGTATAAAGCGTGCTGGATAGAGAGCGATGACGCCGAAGAATTGGCGACCTTTAAGAAGCGCAAGGCACAGTACATGGCGACGGACAAAGACGGACGGGATGTGTTTATGGCGGACTCGGCTTATGTGCTGCAAATGGCGCAGAACGACTACAAACACATTCAGTTCCACTTCACGAGCGAGTTTTAGTTCGGTATGAATATGTGTGTATTACTACATATAATTCTTAATTCTTAATTCGTAATTCTTAATTACATGAAGCACATTACAGGGCGGTTAATACTGCTGAATTTCTTGGAGTTCGCCGTTTGGGGCGCGTATCTGACATCGATGGGAACCTACCTTGCCGGGCATGGATTGGCTACGCACATCGGTTGGTTCTATTCTATACAGGGTGTAGTTAGTTTGATTATGCCGGCACTGATGGGTATCGTGGCAGACCGCTGGATACCGGCACAAAAACTGCTCAGCCTCTGTCACGCGGTGGCAGGTGCATTTATGATTGGTGCGGGTTTCTACGGCATTGCTTACGGACAGGACATTCAGTTTGCACCGCTATTCGCGCTCTATACGATTTCGGTGGCATTCTATATGCCTACGCTTGCATTGAATAACTCAGTGGCGTTCACGGCACTCGAAAAAGCGGGCAAAAATATAGATACGGATTTTACGCCTGTGCGTGTGTTCGGTACGGTGGGCTTTATTGTTACGATGTGGGTGGTAGATTTGTGCGGTTTTCAGCCTACGAGTCTGCAGTTTATCGTTAGCGGTGGGTTGAGCATTGTGATGGCACTCTATGCGCTGACGATGCCTGCTTGTCCGGTGAAAGGAAAAGTGGCATCGCAGTCTATTACCGAGGCGCTCGGACTGCAAGCATTCGGACTGTTCAAACAAAAGAAAATGGCTATTTTCTTCATTTTCTCGATGCTGCTCGGTATGTGCCTGCAGGTGACCAATAGCTATGCTAACCCCTTCATTACGAGTTTTGGCGCTATAGAGCAGTTCGCAGACACCTTTGGTGTACAACATGCGAACATCCTGATTTCTATTTCGCAAATCTGCGAGGCACTCTGTATTTTGGCGATTCCGTTCTTCTTGAAACGCTGTGGCATCAAAAATGTGATGCTGATGGCGATGTTTGCGTGGGTGTTGCGTTTCGGCTTGTTCGGGTTGGGTAACCCCGGCTTCCCCGGTGTACTGCTCTTTGTGCTGAGCTGTATTGTATATGGCTTTGCTTTCGACTTCTTCAATATCTCGGGCGGTATGTATGTGGATCAAGAAGTGAGCCTGTCGGAACGGTCGAGCGCACAAGGACTATTTATGATGATGACCAACGGCTTGGGTGCTACGATAGGTACGCTGTCGGCACAAGCCATTGTAAATCATTTTGTCTATGCCGAAGAGGTAGCCGCACAAGGACCGATGGCGGTATGGACGGGATGGCAGACCAGTTGGTATATCTTTGCGGGCTTCGCCTTAGTGGTAGCCGTTGCCTTCTGGGTAATATTCCCGAAAACAAAGAAAATAGAACAATAGATCTGCAAAATACATAATTGCGATGAAATTGAGTGTCCTGCTTTTTGATGAAAGCAGGACATTTTTGTGTAGATACTATTAAAAATACTCGCAAAGTGCGATAAAATATGCTTTTTGCTTGTGCATTTGTATAATATGTTGTACCTTTGCGGTAGGTTTTGAAAAGAAAGAAATATGAAACATGTATTTTTGTTGGCGCTTGCTGCGATAGCAAGCGTGGCACAGGCTACCGGTTGGGTGCGCGTGACCGATGTGTCGCAATTGGAGGCCGGAAAACAAGTGGTGTTGGCATGCCCCGCACAAAAATGTACTGCAGGGGCTCTGTCGGGGGCTTATCTGACATCGGTAGCAAGCAAATTTGCGAGCGATGGCAGCTCGATAGATTCGTTGGGCACAGACGCTGAGGTGTGGGAGTTAGGCGGCAAAAGCGGGGCTTGGACCTTGTCGAATGGTTCGGGACTGCTAGGGGCAACGACAAAGAAAAAGTTGGCTATCGGTAACGGAACAACGACATGGACAATAGCCATCAGCGATAGTTTGGCGACTATTGGCAGCACAAGTTCAAGCTGTGGCAGAATACTATACAATGTGTCTGCTCCCCGTTTTTTGAATTATACGACCACAACCTCTGCGACTATGTTGCTGCCGACTCTCTATATTGAGGATGACAGTGAGCCTGCGGTGACCTACACCTTTGAATATGCCGGCTATCCGGACAAAAGCACGCATTGCGGCATTGCGGAATATGCGGAAAGGGAAAAAGTAGTGCTGTCGAAAGGCAAACCGACCCAAACGGGAAAAACATTTGTGGGCTGGCTATACGGCGGGAAAGTCTATCAAGCGGGCGAGACCTTTGTGATGCCGACAGAGAATGTGTCGCTCGTGGCACAATGGAACGAAGCGTCGGCTCTGCAAAATACGACCATGGATGAGCAGGCACGAAAAGTGGTGCGCGACAATACTATATATATAGTAGTGGGCGAGCGGATGTATGATATTGTAGGAAAACCGGTTAAATAGAAAGCAAAATGAAAAAATATATACTGATAGGGCTGCTGTGTGTGGCTGCGACTGCATCGCATGCGGTGCCTGCTTATCGTGGATGGCAAACGAAAACCCAACCTGACGGGACGACGATTCAAGTGCGGTTGAACGGCGATGAATTCTATCACTACTACACCAATGAGCAATGCGAAGTGGTGGCAGAAAATGCGGATGGGTATTGGACCGTGGTTGAGGAAGCGTTATCGACGGATACCATTGCGGCTCGTCGGGCAAAATCGCCTATACTGCGTGCGCGCCGAGCAAAAAAAGATGTTGGTTCGGTGAACCTTGCGCCGAGAGGGTTGTTTATACTGGTCAACTTCTCCGATACGCAATATCTGTCGACCAACACGCAAGCTGATATGGACTCGATGATGAATGCATCGAACTATACCTACAACAATGCGTACGGCTCGGCTCGGAAGTATTTTATTGACCAATCGAACGGAGCGTATCAGCCGCAGTTTGACGTGGTGGGACCTGTGACGCTGACCAAGGCACATTCGTACTACGGGAAAAACAAGAATGGAGAAGAAGGGGAGGATATGTACGCGGGCGATATGATTATTGAGGCGTGCAAATTGGCAAAATCGGAATACAATGTGGATTTTACGCAGTATGACAATGATAACGACGGGTATGTGGATTTTGTGTATGTTATCTATGCAGGAAAAGGAGAAGCTGACGGGGGGGCTGCGACAACCATTTGGCCGCACAATTGGAGCATTAGCTCGGCACGAGTTTCTGGCAGTTGCACCTATAAGCAGGCGCAGTGCAGAATAGACGGAAAATATATTGATAATTATGCCTGCTCGGGAGAACTTAACGGGCAGACCGGAAAACGCAATGGAATAGGTACGCTTTGCCATGAGTTTGGGCATGTATTGGGATTGCCGGACTATTATGACACAAATTATGACACAAACTATAAATCAGGCTATACGCCGGGCGACTGGGATGTGATGGATGGCGGCAGCTATAACGGAGATGGTGCCTGCCCGCCGAACTACAGCGCACACGAGAAATACTTCTTTGGTTGGACAACGCCGGAAAATCCGGGAACCAATGGTGCTGCGTATTCGCTGACTACAAAAAGTACTCCGCTGCAGATAAATGCGGCAGGTACATTGCAGGCGGCCACGAAAGAAGGGGTGAACTATTATGTAGAGAACCGTCAGCAGACAGGATGGGATACCTATCTGCCCGGACATGGGTTGCTGATTTGGTATGTGAACTACAGCAGTAGCGTATGGGAAAGTAATGAGCCGAACAATACGGAAAGGAATCCTCGCTATACGATCTCTTCGGCAACCGGTAAGAAAACAAATATCGGCACTTCTTCGGATACCTATCCGGGAACAAAGAAGGTGACTACTTGGACCGTGTTGTCGGGAAAGCCACTGAAAGATATCACGGAAGAGAACGGGGTGGTTAGTTTTACTTATATTGAGGCGGAGGAATCGCCTGTGGTGACTTGGGTGGTGGATGGAGATACAATAGAAACGAAGGAATATACCTCCGGCGCAGACCTGCAACTGCCGAGCGCAACGGTAACGCCCTGCGAGGGAACGCAACTGATAGGCTGGACGACGGAGAAAGATTGGCGTGACCCGTTTGTGGAGCCCGACGACTTGTTTGTGACCGTGGAAGGCAAAAAGGTCAGCCGCTCGGTGACATACTACGCTTTGTTTGAATGATGTGTATTGTATTTTCGGAGAAAAAAGAGGATGTCCCTATGGGTGTCCTCTTTTTTTGAATGGTTTTGAGATGCCAATATGCAAAAAGTGGATAAAAAATGAGGAAAATTTGGCGGAGTCGAAAAAAAGCTCTACTTTTGCATTGATTTTAGAATAAGTCAAAAATAAGAAATGACTGCAAGAGAATTTTTGAAACAATATGGTATGCAAATGACACAACCTCGTATTGAGGTAGTAGAGGACTTGATGCAGCACCATGTTCACGCAACAGCCGAGGAGATATTCCATCGTATCAATGCGGTGGATGCAACGGTTTCTCGTGCATCGGTATACAATATATTGAATGCATTGACGGAAAAACATGCCGTTCGTGCCATTTCGGTGGATGACAAACTGACACATTATGATATAGACCTCTCGCCGCACGCTCATTTTCGGTGCACACACTGCGGACGAATTATTGATATTGCCATGCCGCAAGTGGGGGATACCGTTTTCCCCGATGGCTGCAAGGTAGATACCCGCGAGCTGTACTATATGGGGCTTTGCCCCGACTGCGCCAAACGAGCTGAGGCGGAGAATAAATAACAAACCAATAACCCACAGGGAACTCGGAATTCCCCGTTCAAAAAACAAACAACAATGAAAAAGAAATTTATTTGCCCGATCTGCGGATTCGTATTTGAGGGCGAGCACGCTCCGGAGCGTTGCCCACAATGCAAACAAGTGGTAGAGTGGAAAGAAGTGGATGAAAAGGCAGGCATATCGTTCGCTTGTGAGCATGTGATAGGTGTGGCAAAAGACACCGATGAGGAAATGAAGAAAGACCTGAATGCGCACTTTGTAGGTGAAGCAACGGAGGTTGGTATGTATCTGGCTATGTCGCGTCAGGCTGACCGTGAGGGATACCCCGAAGTGGCAGAGGCATTCCGCCGCTATGCTTTTGAGGAGGCTGAGCACTGCGCGAAATTTGCTGAATTGCTTGGCGAAGTGGTATGGGACACGAAAACGAATGTAGAGAAGCGTATGCTGGCAGAGGCCGGTGCCTGCGAGGACAAACTGCGTATTGCAAAACGGGCAAAAGAACTCGGACTGGATGCAATTCATGATACAGTACATGAAATGGCAAAGGATGAGGCTCGCCACGGTAAGGGATTTGAGGGGCTGTTTAATCGCTATTTCAAGAAATAACTCGAATAAGTGAAAGGAATGGAGGCATCTTGTCGAAGGACAAGATGCCTTTTTTGTGGGTATTTTGAGCGAGTTGGTAAGGCACTGGTTCGGGAACATATAGGTTTGAATACTACTATTGTTTTAGAACCTGTATTTTATGAATCTGCGTTTTTAGAACCTGTATTTTATGAATCTGTGTGTGGGTTGGGTGAAAAAATGCGGAAAAATGGGGCGGGGTGTTGTGGGAATGAAAAAAAAGTAGTACCTTTGCACGCTTTTTGCGCAGAGTAGGGCTGACTCGGCACGCTTTTGTTGAGAAACTCGGCACGCAGTGGTTGAACATTCAGCAGGCATTGTTGGGAATCCAGCACACATTGTTGAGCTATCGGCAGGCATAGCAGAGCGTCTATATGAGCGGAAAAAGCAAGTATAAATTATTAACTATCAAACAATTAACAGTATTATGTTAAATCATTACGAAGCTGCTTTCGTTTTGACTCCCGTTTTGTCTGAATCACAGATGAAGGAAGCAGTTGACAAATTCGAGAACCTTCTCAAGCAGAACGGCGGTACCGTCCTGAATCGTGAGGAGTGGGGTCTTCGCCAATTGGCTTACCCTATCCAAGGCAAAACAACGGGATTCTACGCTATTCTTCAATTTGATGTAGAGCCCGCTTACATTGCAACTCTCGAGACCGAGTTCCGCCGTGATGAGCGTGTCATTCGTTTCCTCACTACTCGTCTTGACAAGTACGGCTTTGAGTATGCTGAGAAGCGTCGTGGTAATCTTAAAAAAGAGGAGGCTTAATTATGGCACAGAATGATGAAATTCGCTATCTGACCCCGCAAACCAGCGAGCAGAAGAAGAAAAAGTATTGCCGTTTCAAGAAAAGCGGTATCAAGTACATCGACTACAAAGACCCTGAGTTCTTGAAGAAGTTCCTCAACGAGCAAGGTAAGATTCTGCCTCGCCGTATCACGGGTACCAGCCTCAAGTATCAACGCAAAGTGGCTCAGGCCGTTAAGAAAGCACGCCACTTGGCATTGCTGCCTTATGTAACTGATATGATGAAGTAATCGGAAGTGTAACCCTTTAATGAACGAAACATCATGGAAGTAATTTTGATTCAAGACCTGGCTAATCTGGGTTTCAAGAACGATATTGTAAAGGTACGCGACGGTTATGGTCGTAACTATTTGTTGCCCAACAAGATTGCTGTCATCGCAAACGAGAGCAACCGCAAGCAACTGGCAGAGAACCTGAAGCAACAGGCTCACAAGCAGGCTAAACTGCTGGCTGACGCTCAGGCACTGGCAGAGCAACTGGCTGCTATCACGATCGATATGGCTGTAAAGGCTAACGAGGACGGCAAAATCTTCGGTACGGTTACTACGGCACAAATTTCGGCTGCTCTGGCTGCTAAGGAAATCAACATCGACAAGAAGGTGATTACCATTGCAGAGCCTATCAAGGTAACGGGTGAGCACACTGCAGTGGCTCGTCTGCACCGCGATGTAAAGGCAGAAATCAAACTGAATGTTGTGGCTGAGTAATCGGCGGCAAATTGTTAAACCCACAAACAGAAAGACAATGAAAAAAGGAATTCATCCCGAGAACTACCGTGTGGTAGTATTCAAAGATATGTCTGATGGTACGCAGTTCTTCAGCCGCTCAACCGCTGCAACGAAGGACAGTATTGAGATTGACGGGGTTCAGTATCCGCTGATTAAACTCGAAATCTCGAACACCAGCCACCCGTTCTATACCGGTAAATCGAAATTGGTCGATACCGCCGGTCGTGTGGACAAATTTATGTCTCGCTACGGCGACCGCAAGCGCAAGTAATTGTCGCCTACGGAGCATGGGAGTTTTGCGTAGTAAGCAAACTCTCGGTGCAATCTATACAGACGAGGAAACAGAAATGTTTCCTCGTTTTTTGTCGTTTTAGAGGCGGTTTAGGGTTTGGAGAGTGAATAATGGGCTTGCTGTGGTTAAAAATGTGGGCGGAATAGGAATGTGGTTTGTATAAATCAAAAAAAAATGGTAACTTTGCAGGCTGATTGGTGTGTGATTTTGAGATGCCGAAAAACAGGCGATGAGATGGGGACGCAATGTGGAAAAATAGGGAAGAAGGTGGGGCTTGAGAAACGGGGGGATAGAGAAGTTCTTTTGGGACTGATGAGATAGGGAATGGGGTTTGGAAAACGGGGGGGCTGATGAAATGGGGAGGGGCGGAAAAAATGGCGGCAGATAAGAATAGAAGGGACAGAAGAAATAGAAACTAAATTACCGACTTAGATATGAATTTTATTCAATTGATTACGAAAATCTTTGGCAATAAATCGCAGAAAGATATGCGGGCGATTATGCCGTATGTGGAGAAGATAAAAGCTGCCTATACAGAAATAGATGCTTTGAACAATGATGAGCTGCGTGCGCACAGTGCTGCTCTTATGGCAAAGATCAGTGCGTATGTTGCCGACAAAAAGCAGCGTATTGCCGACTTGCGTGCAAGCATTGAGTCGCTCGAAATAGACCAACGCGAGAAGGTGTATTCGGAGATTGATAAACTTGAGAAAGAAATAAAAGACGACTATCAGACTGTGCTCAACGAGGTGCTGCCGGAGGCATTTGCCATTGTGAAATCCACGGCACGCCGATTC
>CAVKVE010000071.1:0-4573 GCA_963659655.1 Bacteroidaceae bacterium
CGGATACGCCAATTCGGCAATCGCTGAGTCATAAGGGTTTCGAACAGTCGGTTGTGGTTAGGGATGGTGAGGTGTGTGAGTTCGTGGACCACCACATACTCGATACAGGGTTTGGGTACGCGAGCCAATTCGAGATTGAACAACAGCGTGCGCGATTTCGGGGTGCAACTGCCCCACTGCGTTTTCATGGTCTTAACCTGCCATGAATAGTCGGTGATACCGAAACGAGCAGCCCAACTGTCGAGGAGGCGCTGCAACTCGTCTTTGAGCAAAGAGCGATAGAACTCTTGCATGAGCAGGTGTCGATTGGAAGCACGATTGGGGTACATAATCATATTCGTACCTTTCACCTCAATATGTCCTTGTTCGGCGGTAGGCTCTTCTACACGCAGATAGTAGCGATTGCCGAACAGATAGTGACTTTCGCCGCTGATATACCGGCGTTCCGTCTGCCGTAGTGTATGAGCAATGCTCTCTCGCTGGCGCGTTATCCATGCCCACTTGCTGATGACAAAAGAGCGCACATCCTCCTCGGTGAGATAATCCGGTGCGGATACATGCACCCTGCCGTCGGGTGGATAGACGGCAAGGTGCGTGTTTTGGATGGGCTTATACTCGACTTGTATGTCAATATCGTTGATAATCATGGTTGAAAATCGGAGTGTGCATCAATGATATTGTATATTGTTTGCCAATCATACTCCGTTCCCTGCAGCGCTTCTTGCACGGCTCGTTGTGCCTTTTTCCTACGCGGGGAGATATTGCGGAATCCGGGTTGTATATTCCAGTTGATGAAATCAAAAACACGCAGAGTGAGTTCGAGGTCGTTGCCGAGATTGTTGTACAAATCGACTTTGAGTTGCGTATCGAGTGCGGGGTGTGGATTCGCTTGCCGGCGCAATTCGGAAGCCATTTCCTGAATAGATTTGAGCAGTTGACGGTACTCTATTTCACCTTTGTTGAACTCTTCGAGCAGTCGATTGAGTCGATCGGAGAAATTTTTGTACTCTGCCGGATTGGTGTTTCTCTTTCGATTGATGACACGGCGTATGTTCTGTCCTAATGTTTCGGCAACGCCTTTCTTCCCACCGAGTGCCTTCTCCGCCTCTTTCTCGGCATCAGAGTCCTCGCCGTCCTCTTGGAGTACGAGGTCAATGAATGAGAAGTCGTCGAGTTTGGCAATGACATCGGCGTGGGGTGCCGTAACATAGTCGTCGAGCAGTTTGCGCATCTCGGCGTCATACTCTTTGATATCGTAATAGTCGCCACTACGGTGCATGACGGATTGGCGCATATCGTCGTAGGCTTTTACCTCTTGGTAGATAGCGGCAGCCTCTTCGGAGGAATAGCCTGCACGGTCCAGCTCGAGAGCAATGGCTACATAGCAGCGTACGAGCGTGCAGCAAGCGTTGTAGAAGTCTTCGCGTTTCTGCTGATTATGCGCTATCTGCTCGGATTGTTCTTCCGGCTTGATATACTGCACATGATTGTAGCAGAAATAGTCGCAGAACTCTTCTATACCTTGAGGCGGCAGGATGGTCTCGGTGAGTTTTCGGGCTGTTTCCAGTGCCTTCTCAAGATCCTCTCTGCCCTGTTGGTAGTGGTTCTTGAGCAGTCCTTCTACATCTTCCTTGGAGAAATCTTGAAATTCGCCGGTGGTATAGTCGGAGACGGCTTGGCTTATCTCGTTGAAGAGGTCCTTGTAGTCGATGATATAGCCATAAGGTTTGCGCTCGCCATTGTTACGATTGACACGACAGATGGCTTGGAAAAGGGTATGGTTGTGCAGTTTGCTATCGAGGTAGATATAGGTGGCGGCAGGAGCATCGAAACCGGTGATGAGTTTATCGACCACAATCAGAATCTTCATCTGAGCGGGGTACTTGATAAACTGATTCTTGGCGAATTTTTCGAATGCTTCGGCATTGGGTTGGTTATACTCCTTGAGCATCGCGGAGAACTGTTGGTTCTTGATTTCTGCTTCTGTTCGCAGAGCACCGGTGTATCCCTCTTGCAGTGTCGGCTCGTCGCCCTCATAGGAAGTGACGACGGCAGTATGCCCACGGAAATAGCCGGAGGACTGGAAACACTCCCAATATCGGAAGGCTTGATAGACAGAGTCGGCCACAAGCATAGCATTGCCCCATCCCTCTCGCAGACAAGGAATGGTCTGGAAGTCGAAATATACTTGCCGGCAAATCTTATTGATGCGTTCGATGGAAGAATGCATATTCTGCATAGTAGCCCATCGGTCTTGCAATCGTTGTTTGGCTATCGGGGATAGGTTTTGGGTTTTCTGCTCGAAGAGGCGGTCGAGGCTATCCTTGTCGTCGACGGTTTGGTCGACGGAGCGTGCTTCGTAGCGCAGGTCACGGATGATATTATCCTCGACGGCTTCGTTGAACTTGTAGGTCGAAATCCATGGTCCAAAAGCCTCGCGAGAGGTGAGTGTGGACTTCTGCGAGCGCAGGAGAGGCGTGCCTGTGAAACCGATGAGCATGACATCGTCGCCCATAATCTTTCGCATGGCTTGGTTGAGTACGCCGCCTTGTGTGCGGTGGCACTCATCGACAAAGACAAAGAGTTTGCCCTTGGCTTGGAAGCCCTTGGGCAAATGTTCTGCTACCTGCTGCATGAAGTAGTCGGCAGAGCGTTTGCCTCGCAGTGTATGATCGGAATCGGCTCGCTCGTGTGTGCCGACGCCAAACTTATGGATGAGGGTGGTGATGAGAGAAGGACAAGGGTCTTGTTTCGCCTTATGGTTTGTGCCCTGCAGCATATCGATGAGGTGGCTGCCCGATTCTGCCTGCGCGGGATGAATATCGGCATCGACGAAGCCCTGCGTTATCTGTTGGTCGAGTTCGTCACGGTCGGTGATGACGACGACGCGCGCATCGGTGATATTCTCCAGAATCCACTTGGCAAGCCAGACCATAGTAAGCGACTTGCCGCTGCCTTGTGAGTGCCAGATGATGCCGTTGGCTTTGTCACGGCAGCGTTGTTTGCAGGCGGACAGAGCGAAGTATTGGTTGGGGCGTGCCACTTTCTTGATTCCGCCATCGAAGATGATACAATCGTGGATGAACTCGAGCAGTCGCGCATGGTTGAGCATCTGCAGGAGGGTACGGTCGAGCAGATTGTCGAACCGGTCGGCAGGATAAGGCGTGGTGTATGGGGCAGGTTCGGCAGTAGGGAACGGATAGTGTTCGCCGGTAGGCTCTTTCCAACGGAGATAGAACTCTTCGGGGGTATGCGTAGTGCCGTAATAGACGCCTTCGCTCTCGTTGCCGGCGAGAAGGAGTTGGGCGGTAGCGAAGAACTGCGGTATCTGTCCATTCGCCTGATTGCGTATCTGTTGGCGTATGCCATCGTGTGCGCTGACCGATGCCTTCTTGAGTTCGATGATGCAGACGGCGATACCATTGACATAGACCACCACATCGGGGCGACGATGTTCGGCGGTAGGGGTATTGTTGCGGATGACGGTCACCTCTTCGGCTATATGGAAGAAGTTGTTTTCCGGATTTTTCCAATCGATGAGCGAGACGGTACGATTGGTTCGCCCTCGTCCTTGGCTGACGGCAGTAGGCTTGGTGAGCAGTTGGTAGATATCTTTGTTGGCATTGTAGAGCGTCTTGTTGTCATGGCAGGCAGCCACCGCATTGCGCAGTTTTTTGGCTACCTCTTCGGCTTGCTCCGGCGAGCAGCCTTGTTTCTCGGTGAGGAACTGCTTGAGGATAGGCTCTATATAGGGCAAGTTCTCGGAGTCGTGGAGGTTGCCGTAATAGGTGTAGCCACCAAAATCGCGCAAAGAACGGATGACACGGTTCTGCGTATCCCGCTCGGTGTTGGTTGTCGGTTGCATATTCGCCATAATTCTAATAGTTTTGAGGTTAAATGCGTGTTTTACCGGTTAGCAATTGCTGCATCATGCCCTGCTTGATGAGGGCATATTTGTCGCGCTGCGACTGCAGGGACTGTATCTCCTCGTCCATAGCGGTGAGGACAGAGGCAATGGCTTGCTGCTCAGTTTGTTTTGACGGAATATCAATACAAAAATCATTAAGGCTATTCCTTTGTATATTAGGTAACCCACTGCCTGCTCTTAGTTTCATAATGTCCTTTTCGCGAAATTTAAGCATTTGGTAGAAAAAATTGTTGTCACCATTAAATCCTAACAAGCCATAGCAATGTCCTCCTCGCCAAAAACGTTCATGGATATAATTTACAAAACCACAAGAGTTTCCTCCTTCACTTATAATCAAAGTCTCTGCTTCTGTATTAAAATCTGAATGATATCCTGAACATGAAATACCTCCATTATATACAGGATAATCTGCCACTTCAGACATTTTATTACGATTGAGTTGTTCGCCCTTAACAATATTACACACCTCTCCCAATTTTATTTCTTTCCAAGGTTGAGAGAAGCCTTTAAGTCGAGTTTTTCCGGAGAGGAGTTGCTGCATGGCACCCTGCTTGATGAGTTGCTTCTTGTCAATCATCAAGTCGAGATGGGCAATCAAGTTGTCCATGTCGGAGAGTGCCGTTGTTATCCGCTCCTGCTCGGCGA
>CAVKVE010000071.1:5046-12444 GCA_963659655.1 Bacteroidaceae bacterium
TCGTGTGGGATGTCGCCTATATCGGTATGTTTGAAGTTCGTTTCTTTCATAGCGGTGGTGGATTAGAGATGGATACCCATATCGGCGAGCGTGGCATTGACTCTGCGGCGCAAGTCGCTTAGTTCGTGGTCTAAATCGGTAAGCGTGTGTTGGTATCGCTCTTGCAGCGTCAGGATGTCGTTGGTCATCTGCCGGCTCACCTCGTTGAAGAGGTCGATAGTGCGCGCATTGATCGTAGCGTGCCACTTGCTATCGACCACAAGGTGCCGGACATCATCCTCCTCAAGAGCCGCGTACTTGCTTTGTACGGCAGTGAGCATCTCGCGGAGGCTGTCCTTGAGGGCGTTTTTCTTCTGCGTGAGTTCGTCTTCGAGTTCGAGATATTCGCCATAGAGTCGGATGGTGTCCGTATCGAGTTCGATGTACGAAGGCAGCAACCTGAGGCGGCGCTTGACCGTGGCTTTGGTAACCTTGTCGAAAGGCAGGAATATCTCCGGATAGCGGCGAATGAGCGTGTCTCGCTCGTCTTTGGCGTCCTTGCCTTGGTCGAAAAGCGTCAGCAACTCACGAAGCACGACCTGTTCGTTGGGCTGCTCCGGCTGCTGCATGAGTTCGAGCCGCGTCTTGAGAACCGCAAGGGTATCGTCGAAGACATCGGGGTGTTCCTCGACGAGTTCCGCCATCTTGGTCTCGAGCGTTTCGATCGCTGCCTCTTGTTGGCAGATGTCTTCGTCTTGCTGCCGGAAATACTCGTGTACAAGAACCTCGACCGGAACAAGGTCGCAGACAAGGTCTCGATAGGTGAATCGCTGCCGTGCCGGATCGGGGGCGACGGATATATGCCACCCGTCTCTTGCGATGAGGTAGCAGTCGTCTTGCATGGTCTCTGCCCAATAGTTACGCAGAATCTCATAGACCTCGTAGGGGTTGACGAGTAGTTGCGCCTGTGCTTTCTGAAGCAACAAGTTGCCCCATTGTTCGATCTTCTGTTTGGGGTCGAAATGCAAGGGGAGTTGTTTCATATCGGGAACCGTTTCCGCAAAGAACGCATCGATAGCCTGTTGGTAGAGAGCGGCGTGTCGGAGATAGTCGGCATTGGTGTCAATGGTGCGGCGTATGTCGGCAGGGTCTTGCAGGGTGAGAGCATAGTAGCCATTGGGTTGCAGTTCAAACAACTCGTTTTTGAGCGTAGGGCATGCTGCCCAATGCTCGGCAAGGGTTTCCTCCACATCGTGAGCAGGAATACCCCCATGGATGTGTGCATAGATGTCTTGTTGCACCTCGGTATCGGCAGGCGTTACATAGCGTGGGATATTGAGGTTGCCGTTGTTTTTGGGCGACAATATCTCTTCGTACGACACGAAGCGTGCGTAGTGAGGAACATCCTGCTGCGCCTCCCACACATCTTCAATACGCCGGATATCCATCTCGCGCAGGCGATTCTTGTTGCCGTCTTTGGCATATCCGTCTTTGGCATTGATCATGAATATACCTTGTCGGTTGAGGGTGTCAGCATTGTCAATAATGATGATACAAGCGGGAATGCCCGTGCCATAGAAGAGGTTGGCAGGCAATCCGATAATTCCTCGAATGAGGTGATGGTGTATAAGCCATTCACGCACTCTTGCCTCGTCGTTTCCACGGAAAAGCACGCCGTGCGGAAGGATACAAGCGGCCTTGCCTTGCGATTTGAGCGACTTGATGATATGCAGGAGGAAGGCATAGTCGCCACAGCCTTGTGGAGGCATGGGAGCCTGCCCTTCGTCAGAACCCCACCGCCCGTATCGGTCTTCTGCCTGTGCGGTCTTCATCCAGCCTTTGGTAGAGAATGGCGGATTGGCTACGATATAGTCGTAGGTGCGGAGTTCGGAATCTTCGTGTACGACATTGAGAGGGTTATTGAGCGTGTCGCCATGCATAAGGTTGGCGTCCTCTACGCCATGAATAATCATGGACATACGAGCCATACCGATAGTGGCGAGGTCTTTCTCCTGTCCATCGATAGAGATATTTTTGTTTCGTGCTTCGGCTTTGGCCCGGAGCAGTAGCGAACCCGACCCACATGTAGGGTCGTAGATAGAGATGTTGCCCTGTCGGGTATCCTTATTGATACCGATGATGTTAGCCATGACTCGGCTGATCTCCGCCGGCGTATAGAACTGCCCCTTCGACTTGCCCGACTGGGAAGCGAATTGGCGCATAAGGTATTCGTAGGCATCCCCGATGAGGTCGTCGTCGGCAGCACGATTGTTGGCAAAATTGAGGTTTTCGTTTTGGAACACCTTGAGCAGTTTGCTGACCGTGTCAATCATGTCTTTGCCCTTGCCGAGTTTGTTCTCGTCGGCAAAATCGACATTATTGATAACTCCCTCGAGTTCGTTGGCACGGGCGATGGCTTCGAGAGAGGTGTTCATCTTCTCGTTGATAGTATCCTGATTGATACACTCAGCAACATCGTAGAAACTGCAACCCTCCGGAACTACAATATCGGAGCCTTCGGGCGATTTGGCTTTGTCGGAGATATACTTGAGGAAGAGTACAACGAGTACATAGTCTTTGTACTGCGAAGCGTCCATACCTCCTCGAAGGGCATTACATGCATCCCAGAGGGCGCTATAGAGTTGTGATTTTTTGATTGCCATGTGTAATGTATTTAGTCGTTTTGTTGGGTTGGTTGATGCCATTCGGCACGATTGGCTTCGATATTTGAGTGTTGGCTTAGATATATGTCAGCCCATAATAAGAACTCGCAGATAAGCAGAGTATCGCTGAATAGCATATATTTAGGGTCTGGCATATTATTGTCGGAGATTTCATGCGAGTGTGACCTTTTCTGTACGCTGTAGAGGCAAGAACTAAATTGGTAAGACCAATCTCTCGGAATGATGGCTCCATTATGTCTATATGGTACATTATTTGGCTGTTGCCCACATAAATACTTAGAACTCTCCGTTAGGATACTATTGTCTGCTTTTTTGAAGGCATCAGGCAAAATACCCTTCTCGATGAATACATTGAATACTTGTTCTATCAGTTGCCGCAATGAGTTGAATGACTGGTCAGTATTAAAATCATTGTGCTTATCGGGAAAGAGCATAGCGGTAAGCAACGGCAAGAAGATTGCAGAACCCTCATCGAATATACCGAGATTCTTTAATGAAACAAAAACATCGGCATAGTGTCTTTTCGCAAAATAGTTTTCATTGTTTTCCAATTCCTTGTGTATGGCCTCAAGGAGTTCATTTTGTCCACCTATTTCATCATTACCAGGACCTTTGATAAACAAATTACTCGTCATAGCCTTGAAGGTTGAATCGTTTTTTAAGTAATCTTGTCCAGTCCAGACAAAAACAGGGATATTGAATTTGTTGGCTGCGGCGATGACATCTTTCAAACCATCAATACCCATTTTTTCATTGATAGAGTTTTCCGGCATTTGTGCGTCCGTGATAACAATATCATATTTATCATGATTGGCGTACAATTCATTTAACCCCTCCTTACGGACTGCATAGGGATTTAGATTCCACTCATTATGTTCAGCGATAACTCGAAACGATTCGTATCGCTCCCACTCATCATCTAACCAAAGTACATTACATTTGCACATAATCTATCAATTAAAAATCGGACATAAATCAATTAAGTTTCTCATCAAAGATAGGTAGATACACATTAACTGTTACCCGGTTGTCAACACCCGTTTCTGCGGAGTCCAATGTGACATATCCATTATAGTGATGGGCTATTTCGACTACTTGGTGTCCTCCATTTCCGGTACCTGCATTCTTCCCTGCTTTTTCCCCGAGCAGTCCATACTTATCGATATTGAAACCCTTTGGGAAAGGAATGCCGTCGTTCGAGAAACTAATCTTGTAGAAACTATCTTCATAGTCTAACTCAATAGTGATATGGTGTCCCTTGTCCTCACCATCAAAGCCATGTTTGCGTGCATTCTCCACGATATTCTTGACCAAACGGTCGAAATCATATTGAGAGATGAATACATATTGTCCCCATGTTTTTTCCGAAAGAGACTCTCCCATTTCAATACATTGGTCAATGTCAACGGCTTTGAAAGAAAAGTCAATTTCTGGGTAGAGTTGGCTATAGCGTTCAACTTCATTCTGCAAATACTTGCGAATATCTATTACTTCAGGCTCGGCGAATTTCTCGACCTGGCTCAGGTTCATGATAATATCCGAAAGCCCTTTGCAATTCAAATCTAAGCGATTGAATATCGGTTGAAGTTTTGCCTTAACTTCATCGAGCGAGTTGGCTTTTTCTACAATCATCCGTGCCAGTGTAGTGCTTGATACCAGTTCGCTGATATAAGGTCGCATATTATGTTTGCGAGCGCGGACCTCTTGGATATATTGCTCCTTGAGTTTTTCGCTATCTATTCCCATTTCATCCAGCAACTTGTCCTGATAGTCCAGTTTAGCACCGTCCACCATCACTTGTTGTTCCGGAATAGGTGGAAATGCGATGTGTTGTGCCATCACAAATCTATTGATGTACACATTGCTCATAAAGAGACCGCCAAACATATCCCTTTTGACATCCACATATTTCCAAAAAGCGTAAGCGAGGTATTGCGGAAGTGCAATGCCGGTTGCGCAGCGATAGGTTATTTCGCGCGACTCGATATAAACAGGGTGTTCTACGGAAGCCTCAATGTAATAGAGCATACACGACGCAGCATATCCTACAACCAAAGCGGGCTCTGTCAGTTTACGACATCGGCTTCGTGTAGAACTATAAGTCGGTTTGTCGAACGGTGATTTCAAGAGCCGGAAGTTAAGGACTTTGTGTTGCTCTTCGCATAGTTCTGCCGTGAAGCGAATAACGATGTCTTTCATCGCTACGAGTTGGGTATTACCATTGTGTGGAACAGGCAAAGCATATTCGAATGGATAGGCAAAAGCCGTCCAGTCGTAATCTCGCTCAGCAATGGTTTCGCAGGTTACCCAAGTCTGTCCCACTTCATCTTGTCGTTCCCCACTGATTGCCTCGAAGAAGGTATCCGGGTTAATCTCCAGTCTTGTGAGCCAGGTTCCTCTATCTTGTGCATATTCCGCAAAATTGTAAACGAACACTTTATCGCCCGCCTTGCGTTTTTTCTTGAGGTGAAGTGCAACAACGGATATACCTGTAGCATCGAGGTATCTTGATGGAAGTTGGATGATTTCTGCCAGATAGTTCTTGTCGGTAAACTCTTTCCGCAGGTCATAGTTTTGGCGCGAAGAGCAGTCGGAGATACTAAGCACGAGTACCATCTCTTTGTAGCAATCTTTCTCAAAAAGGCGCAGCAATGCTTCCATCGGGTTGACATTTCTTAGCCCCATAGGAGGAAACGAGACAATGGCTGCATTGGGGATCTCTTGGAGGGTGTTCCTAAGCGAGTCATCGCATTTGCAGACAGCATTCTTGTTAAGAATGGCCATTTTTACCTGTACATACGCAGTAATTCTCGGGTTGATATCCGTGCCATAGAAAGTGACATTATCAGGCAACTCGGTAGCAAAAGAAGCGAGCCCCATGAATGGGTCATAGACAGCAGAGATGTCATCGGACAGCAGTCGTGTCGCCAGGGTGGCGAGCGATTGTGGGTTAGATACTATTCCGCCAAAGTGTCCTGCACTGCTCAATATATTGGTCTCTGCCAATAGAAGCAGCGTGCCATATTCCTCATTGGAGAGGTGTGCATCAAGCAACATCTTGCAGGCAATAAGGAGAGACTCTTGCCCTTCGCATTGGCGCATAGAATCGCGCCATTCCTTGAATAGAGATATGCACGAGTCGCAGTCGTTGATTACAGCAATGTGCATGATATTCTTCCAATCCAGTTCAGGAAACATATTACCCAAACGGAGTCCTTTGCCGTTAAGAAAAACCAGCACATTATCGCCATCATTAGGGATATTGGCTACGATACGCAGATGGTTGTTCTTGGCAAGGTATAGCAACATAGCTAATTCGGACAATCGGTCGATAGGATTGCCATATTGTTCGTGCAACATGCCATGTCCACGCGAGGCATCCAAAAAGTTAATTACGATGTCATTGAACAATTGCTGACGGCTTTCGATAGAATTCATATCTCTCATAACAAACAAGATAAAAGGTTATTACTTTTCGTTTTCGAGTGCAAAGGTACAGCTTAAGTGTGCAAAGATACTGCACTGTTACAAATAAAGTTCATTTAATTGTTCGACATGCGTTTTTATTTTGTCCACTATGCACTGTGGTTCTATCACTTTTACTTGGCTTCCAAAGGATAGGATGAGAGATATTAGTTCATTGTTTGGTATGACTTGAATGGATATTTTACACTCGCTATCGTAGCAGTGTTGTGTAGGATGTAGCGGTTTATTGCGTATATATGGATACCTTTCCGGAGCGAATTGCAAAACAACTTTTTCGGGTGTCTTGTTTTTAGGTATAGAAACGCCGATAATGTCATCAAAATAGGTATCAAAATCTAATTGTGCAGGTTGAGTAATATAGGGTATTTGAAGTTCGGATATTTGGATTATTCGATCTAAAGCAAAGTTGGTTACTTGGTTTCTTATAGTTGTCAATCCAAAAAGAAACCAGCGATTGTTGTATTGTTTCAGGAAATAGGGATGAACGATATTCTCCTGTGGTGTATTCGATTTGAACGATTGATATTTTAGGCAAAGAACCTGCTTATTAATGATAGCCTCGAATAGAGGAGAGATGAATTCAATACCTTTGAGATCGATATTCTGGTCAAAGCCTATGACACAACTGGTATTACCTTTAAGGTGGAAAGAATCCTCGAGTTTGTTCAGAATCTCCTCCATCCACTCGAAATGCGGCATCCCCTTGTAACGATTAAGCATGAGGATAGTCTCTTGGAGTTGTTGCATCTCGGTATCGTTGAGCGGCATTTTCTCGATAGAGAAATTAGGATCTGCATATCGGTAAAAGGTGCGATGACCATCCTTGAGCCTTTCGATATCAGCCTGATATCCTGCGTCACTTTCCATATAATTGAGGTCGTTGTATATCTGCCGCCGACTAACTGATATAGGATACAAAAAAGCATCATACAAATCTTTCTCGCATGCCTCTTTCAGTTGCTCCCACCCATATTGAATGTACCGATTTCTCAGACACCGGTCGATAGCTCGATATCGTACTATAGCCCCTTTGTTTTGCGCCACAGGTTATTAGATTGTCAATTTTAGACCGCAAAGGTATGATTTTTTTCGAAAAAAACAAGAAATAAATGGAATTAGAAATTAAGGGCAAATTCAACCCCTAAATGCAACGGATTTTTTGCAAAGTTCGGAAAAAAAATTGGGTTCAAGACAACTTTAGAGGATTTTTTCTAAAGTTTTTAGTAGCATTTTGTAGAGATTTTTGTCC
>CAVKVE010000072.1:0-6507 GCA_963659655.1 Bacteroidaceae bacterium
TGCAGCAGCCGGTGGTAACGCAGGCTGCGGTGGTGCAACAACCTGCTGTAACACAACAGCAAACAGCGGTGCAACAAACGGCAACGACGAAAACAACTGTGGCAGGGAAAGGACGCATCTATCGTGACAAGAATAATTATATGTACGACGACAAGTACATCAGCGAGAAAGAGGTGGAGCGTGTCCTGCGCACAAACTACGCTGCCAGCGAGGAATGGCAGAGCGCAAAGAAAATGCTGACAGCCGGTTGGGTGTTTGTGGGATTAGGTGGCGCCTGTGCGTTAGGGGCATTGGGGTGTATTCCTGCCGGTGGCGCTGCTGTAGGCGGCGCTTGCGGTGGTGCGCTTGTGTTCTCTTCGGTTGGTCTGGGACTGGCCTTAGGTTGTTCAAAGCGCATGGACAAAGCTATCAATATATACAACGCACAGATCGATATGTCCGCAGAGCTGCACCTGTTTGCTGCTCCCGAAGGGTTGGGCGTAGCGATACGATTCTAATAAGAGAAAATGAAAAACGCACCGAGAAGCGGTGCGTTTTTTTTGAAATAGAGCCGGTCAGAGAACAATATGCTCTGCCGTGACCGGAACGGAAAGAAAGACACCCGCCGAGGAGGAAAACTTGTCTGCTGATTCGGTGGTCAGATAGCGGCAAGTGCCTCCCTCGGAAAGGGACTGACGGATGGCCGCATGGCGGGACAGATAGTCTTGCAGCGAGTGCGCCACAATATGCCCCTGCGCGATGACTTGAACCTGCAAGCCACGAGAGGCAATCCAAGCAGAAATTTTCGGCAAGAGAAGCGGATAGTGGGTGCAGCCCAAAACAAGCGTATCAATCTCCGGGTCACGGGCAAAAAGCGCATCCAAATACTTGTCGACAAAATAGTCGGCACCTGCACCGAGATGCTCGCCCGACTCGATGAGCGGTACCCACATAGGGCAAGCCAATTGGGAAATGTGCAAGGGCGGGCAAGACGGCTCCGCTTGCCATAAATGCATCAGCTCGAGCGGATAGCTCTCGCTATCAACGGTACCCTGTGTGCCGACAATGCCGATATGACCATTGTGCGTAAGGCGTACGACCTGCTCGATGGTGGGACGGATGACCCCTAATACATTGGGAATCTCACCGCCCTGCCGTAGCGAAGGAAGATCGTGCTGCTGGATGGTGCGCAAGGCTTTGGCACTGGCGGTATTGCACGCCAAAATGACAAGCGAACAATCCTGAGAAAGCAGATATTGCACTGCCTGGTGGGTGTATTGATAGATAATCTCGAATGAGTGGGACCCATAAGGTGCTCGTGCATTGTCGCCCAAATAGACATAGTCGTACTGCGGCAACACCCGACGGATGCCGTCGAGTATGGTCAAACCACCATAGCCACTGTCAAAAACGCCTATTTTCATATTATTCAAGGGAACTCAGGCGGGCGAAAAACGACACCGCCTAAGTGCTTGGGAACGATTATCGCTTGCAAAATTACAGCTTTTTATTCAACCATAAAAAGAAAATCGGGAAAAGTGGGAACTTTTTGGCAAAAAATTTGCATAACCCTATAAAAAATCGTATCTTTGCAAGCGATATATAGTAACCGAAATTAAAATATAGACCTATATGAAATTTAACGTATCAAGCTCAACGCTATTTGCACAACTGCAAATCATCAATCGTGTGATTGAAAGCAAAAACACCTTAGCCATATTGGATAATGTACTCTTTGACTTGGAGGGAAATACGCTGACTCTGACCGCCTCTAATGGAGAAACGACGGCTCGTACCTCGCTAGAAGTGGAAAGCGCAGAGGGTGCAGGGAAAGTGGCAAGCGGTGCAAAATTGCTGGTGGACACACTCAAGGAATTCCCGGAGCAACCATTGGAATTTACCATTGATGAGCAGAATTTCAGCATTACGATGGCGAGCCAAAACGGTACGTACTCGTTTATTGGCACCAATGGCAATGAATACCCTGAAATGCCGGAGAATGAAGGCGAAGTACATAGCCTGACCATCCCATCGTCGGCACTGCTGGAAGCTATCAGCAAGACCATTTTCTGCTCGGCTGACGATGAGCTTCGTCCGGTGATGAACGGTATTTTCTTCGATATTGCTACGGACAAGCTGACCATGGTGGCTACGGATGCTCACCGACTGGTGCGCTATACGAACAATGCGGTTCACGGAGAAGTTGCCGGTGGATTCATTCTGCCCAAAAAGCCTGCCAACCTGCTGAAAAATGTGCTGGCAAAGGATGATGCAGAGGTGAAGGTGATATACGGCGCTAAGAATGTACGCTTCGAATTTGGTCAGACCATTGTGGTAACTCGATTGATTGACGGTCGTTTCCCGAACTACAATGCCGTAATTCCGCAGAACAATACGAATACCGTGATTGTAGATCGCCAATCGCTGATAAATGTTTGCAAGCGTGTAGCTGTATTTGCCAATACCGGTACTTCGCTGCTGAAATTGGCGCTCAGCGAGAACCAAATCAAAGTATCGGCACAAGATATTGACTTCTCGACCAGCGCAGAAGAAACGATACAATGCGAGTACCAAGGCATGCCGATGGCTATCGGATTTAAGGCTCCGTTCTTGATTGAAATTCTAGGGGCTGTGGGTTCGGCAGATGTGAAACTGCAACTGGCTGACCCCGCTCGTGCCGGACTGATTCTCCCGACCGAGAGCGAAGAGAACCGAGAAATACTGATGTTGCTCATGCCTATGCTGCTGAGCGAGTAAGGAGAGCAACTGCTGCATGAAGCTGAAACTGACACGCCCGCTTGTGTTCTTTGACTTGGAGGCAACCGGGCTGAATATAGCCACCGACCGAATTGTCGAGATAAGCTATTACAAGGTCTTTCCTAACGGCAATGCCGAAGGGAAGACCTTGCGCATTAAACCGACCGTGATTCGACACACAACTGACCCATTTGGGCGGCCGCAAGTGGAAGAAACACCGATGCACATCCCTGCCGAATCGACCGCCATACACGGCATAACCGATGAGGATGTGGCGGAAAGCCCTACCTTTCGGCAAGTGGCGCACGACATAGCCGATGTGTTAGAGGGAAGCGACCTCGCCGGATACAATAGCAACCATTTTGATATTCCGCTGCTGGCAGAGGAATTTTTGCGGGCAGGTGTTGCCATTGACCTGAAAAAGAAAAATATGGTGGATGCTTATGTGATATTCACCAAAAACGAACAGCGCAACCTGTCGGCAGCCTACAAATTCTACTGCGGCAAAGACCTGAAAAATGCGCACACGGCGAATGCGGACACGATGGCAACCTACGAGGTGTTTGCAGCACAACTGGAGCGATATGACCTGCCCGACACCATTGAAGGACTGGCGCAATATACGGCCGGACAAGTGCGGTTTGCAGACTTTGCGGGACGGATTGCCTACGACAAAGACGGATACGAGATATTCAATTTTGGGCTGCACAAAGGGCAACGGTTAGTGGATGTATTCCGACGCGACTACGGCTACTATGGTTGGATACTCGGAGGCGATTTTCCTGCCTACACCAAACAGGTATGCACGCGTGTGTATCTAAGCACAAAATAACAGAAAGCAACCCTATAAAAACACCGAACAGAATGATATTCAGACCATTAACGACAGATGAGATAGACCTGCTTACCCAACAAGGATGTACCGCAAAAGCGTGGAACGACATAGAAGTGAAGGACGGATTTGACCCACACTATGTGCGTGATGTGCAATTTTCGGGCAAGATAAAATTGGGCGTTTTTGAGCGGGAATTTGACCTGCCGGGAGGGCTGTCGGTGCATTCGGGAATCTCGCACGCCAAATTGCATAACTGCGAAATTGGCGACAATGTGCACCTATACAACATACACAACTATATTGCCAACTATCGAATTGGGGCAGACACCTGTATCGAGAATGTGAATGCGATATTGGTGGATGGGAGAAGCGCATTTGGCAACGGAGTGCGTGTGCCGGTGATGAACGAGGGTGGGGGACGCGAAATTCCGATATTTGACCACCTGAGCGCAAGCCTCGCTTATGTGATGACGCTCTACCGACATCGCCCGCAACTCATCCACACACTGGAACAAATGGTGGATGACTACGCCGCAGAACACACGAGCGACATGGGCGAGATAGGCGAGAATGTGCGCATACTGAACTGCGGAAGCATAAAAAATGTACGCATCGGCGATTGGGCGCAGCTGGCGGGGGTGTCTCGACTGAAGAACGGAAGCATCAACTCAAATAAGTTTGCACCCGTGAAATTGGGCTCCGGCGTGAAATGTACCGATTTTATCATTGCTTCAGGCGTGGAAATAGGTGACTCGACGCTGGTGGATAAGTGTTTTGTAGGGCAGGGATGTCTATTCGACAAACACTACTCGGCGGGCGAATCGCTATTCTTCAGCAACTGCCAGGGAATGCATGGTGAGGCGTGCGCTATATTTGCAGGTCCATACACCGTGACGCACCACAAATCGACGCTGCTGATTGCAGGTATGTTCTCGTTCCTGAATGCCGGCTCGGGAAGCAACCAGTCGAACCATATGTACAAACTGGGACCGATTCATCAAGGCGTGGCAGAACGAGGCGCAAAAACCACCTCGGATAGCTATCTGCTGTGGCCATCGAAGATAGGAGCGTTCTCGCTGGTGATGGGACGACATACCAACCATGCAGATACGAGCGAACTGCCGTTCTCGTACCTGATAGAAAATCAGTCGGAATCGTATCTCGTGCCGGGAGCCAATCTGCGTACGGTAGGGACAATTCGTGATGCACAGAAATGGCCGAAGCGTGACAATCGCACCGATCCAAACAAACTGGATTTTATCAATTTCAATCTGCTTTCGCCCTATACGGTGCAGAAAATGTGGCGAGGACGGGAGATACTCACCGAGCTACAGGAACTGAGCGGGGAGAATACGGAACTATACGGCTACCACAACTGCAAAATACGCAACTCATCGCTGCGACACGGCAAAGAGCTATATACGATAGGTATCACCAAATTTCTCGGAAACTCGTTGGTATCACGCATTGAGAAAGCGGAATTCAAAACCTTGAGCGAGCTTAGAAATGCCCTGCTGCCGGATACCCATATCGGCTCGGGGGACTGGGTGGATCTGGCCGGACTGATTGCTCCCCGCACGGAAGTGACACAACTGATGAACGACATTGAAGCGGGCTGTATGAACTTTGAGCAGATACAGGAACGATTCCGAGAGATGCATGAGAACTACTATTCGTACGAATGGACTTGGGCAGTAGATAAATTGGAACAGCTCTGGGGTTGCAGCGTGAGCGAGGTCAGCCTGCAGCAGATATACGACATGGTCAACAGCTGGCAAGAGGCGGTGGCGAAGCTGGACCACCTCGTGTATGACGATGCGCGCAAAGAGTTTAACCTGAATAGCCAAACGGGATTTGGCGTGGATGGCGACCGAACCCAACAAGAAGCAGACTTTGAATCGGTGCGGGGTAATTTTGAGAGCAATTCGTTTGTACAAGCCGTACTGGAACACATTGACCGCAAATCGGCATTAGCCGATCATATATGCACCAAATTGGGACAAATAGCAGATTAAGAACACAACATGGAGGCAACACTCACTATTTTAGGCTGCGGAAGCGCAAAGCCGACCAAGACGAATTCGCCCGCAGGGCAGATACTCTCGCTCTGCGACAAATCGTTCCTAATCGACTGCGGGGAAGGAGTGCAAATAACCATGCAACGGCTCGGTGTGCATACGGCTCGGCTATACAATATATTCATCTCACACCTGCATGGCGACCATTGTTTCGGACTCATCGGACTGCTATCTACGCTGGGGATGCAGCACCGCACACAGCCGATGCACATCTATGCACACGCTGACCTTGAACGACTGATGCGTCCGTGGCTTGACTACTATTGTGCCGATATGCCTTACGAGGTGGTGTTCCACGCCATCAATCCACGCAAAAATGAGGTGATATACGAGGACCGCACCGTGATAGTGGAAACCATTCCGTTGAAACATACCGTACCTTGCTGCGGTTTTCTATTTACGGAACGCCATCGGCAGATAGAGAACGGAGAAATCTCGTACACGCTGCGAAAACGCTATGCCTACTGCTCGGACACCCAATATTCGGAGAAAATAGTTCCGATAATAGAAGGCGTGGATATGCTCTACCACGAATCGACCTATATCGAAGAGTTTGCGGACCGTTGCCCACAAGTGATGCATTCGACGGCTAAACAAGCGGCTGAGATTGCTGCTAAGGCGCATGTGGGGCAGCTCATGTTGGGGCATTACTCGGCTCGGATTGAGGACCATAGTTTGTTCTTGGATGAGGCAAAACCGGTATTCGAGAACACCCTCCTATCGGAAGAAAAAGAAACCTATACCATTTAGCTATGCCCAAACAGACCATTGAATATGTTTGCTCGAACTGCGGAGCTAAGGCACCGCAGATGCTCGGACGCTGCCCTGTCTGTGGCGAATGGGGTACCTACGAAGAAA
>CAVKVE010000072.1:6742-9950 GCA_963659655.1 Bacteroidaceae bacterium
CAACAAACGCACCCTATATGCGAGCGGCGAGGAAAGCGTGCGACAGCTGAAGCTGCGTGCAGAGCGATTGGCGGGAAATCCGGACAACCTGTATATCGTGAGCGAGACAAGTATGGAACGGATATTGGAGGATGTGACCGAAATACAGCCGGAAGTAGTGGTGGTGGATTCGATACAGACAATTGGTTGTGAAGGCATTGAGTCGACTATCGGAAGCCTGAGTCAAGTGCGGGAATGTGCCGCACGCATTCTGCAATACGCCAAAGAGAAAAATATCCCGTTCTTTATTATCGGACACATCAACAAAGAGGGCTCGCTGGCAGGGCCCAAGGTGCTGGAACATATTGTGGATACGGTGTTGCAATTTGAGGGCGACCAACACTATATGTACCGAATCTTGCGGGCGCAGAAGAACCGATTTGGCTCTACCTCGGAGCTGGGTATCTATGAGATGCGGCAAGACGGCCTGCGAGAAGTGGCAAACCCAAGCGAACTGCTGCTTTCGACAGCACGAGAAGGACTATCGGGTATATCGATTGCAGCGGCAGTGGAAGGTGTGCGACCTTTCTTGATAGAGGTACAGGCACTTGTATCTTCGGCAGCGTACGGTACTCCGCAGCGTTCTTCGACCGGATTTGATACGCGAAGGCTGAATATGCTGCTGGCTGTATTGGAAAAACGGGTCGGATTCAAACTGCTGCAGAAAGATGTGTTTCTCAACATAGCAGGCGGTCTGAGAGTGAACGACCCTGCCATCGATTTGGCGGTGTTGGCAGCTGTGCTGTCATCGAATATGGATGTGGCATTAGACGCAGATACTTGTCTAACCGGCGAGGTGGGGTTGGCCGGCGAGATTCGCCCGGTGAACCGTATCGAACAACGCATTAGCGAAGCACAAAAGCTTGGTTTTAAGCGCATTATCATCCCGGCAGACCAAAAGATAGTCAGCACCAACTATCGAATTGAGGTGATTGCCGTAAAAAAAGTGACGGATGCATTCCGTCTGCTGATAAAAAAATAGGTTTTTCCGTCCGACAAATAGCACAAAACTGGCATGTAATTTGTGCCTTTTTAGAATAAAATAAACCGGGTGTCAGACAGACATCTAAAAACGAAAGGAGTTACTATGAAGCTAAACACACAAGCCGTAAATTTCGAGATGGCTACTCGATTGGAGGAACACATTGCAAAGAAAACCCGTCGTTTCGAGAAATTACTTCCGGAATCCGCCGAATTGGATATTCGTATGACCGTTATCAAACGGGAAACGAATCTGAATAAGCAAGCCACTATTCGAGTAATAGGAATAGGCAATGAAGTATTTGCCGAGAAAATTTGCGACACCTTTGAACAAGCGGTAGATGATGCTTTGGAGGCTATCGAGCGTCAGCTGGAAAAACAGAAAGACAGATAACAAACAACAATCATAACACAGGGCGTGGAGGAAGACTTCACGCCTTTTTTTGTGTGCAAAGGAAAGGGGAACTATTGGATGATGAACAGTTTCTCGGTGGCACGAGTGATGGCGGTATAGAGCCAACGAATATACTCGCGACGCTCCTGTGGGTCCGCCATGCGTTCCTCATCGTGTGCGATATTTCCCGTATCGATATAGACATGTTTCCACTGTCCGCCTTGTGCCTTATGGCAGGTGACCGCATACGCAAAACGAACCTGCAGCGCATTGTAGTACGGCGACTCGTACACGCGCTTGACCAGCTCCTTTCGATTGCGTATCTCCGGGTAGTCGTGGGCAATCTGCTCGAAAAGAGATTTCTGCAATGTGTAGTTTTGCTCCGGCGTGTCGGTGGTCAGCGTATCTAACCACAAGATGCAATCGATTTCCCAATCGTAATCTACCGAACGCAGACTGGCATCCGCAAAATGGAACCCATACATCTCGCGCTCATTGCGCAGACGCACCACATCGAGGGTGTCACCATTGGCAAGGAACGAGAGATGGTCATAATCTTTAGCCCAGAAATAGTTGTTCTTGCTTATCATTAGACGGTCACCCGATGAGAGGCTGTCCTCCTTCCAGAGGATACGGGCGCGGATGCCTTGATTGTAGAGATTGGTTCGCTTGTTGCTTCGGGTGATGATAAGGGTTTCTTCGGCACCTACTTCTTGGTAGCTTCGCTCGAGTTGTTCTACCACATCGGTGCCCGACAGATGGATGACATCCGGGTATTCTTGAACGCTGAGGTCATTGGTACCTGCCCCGCCTTGCTCCAAAAGCGAACGGAGGCGAGTGGCGTTATTCAAAATGCCGGAATCCAATGCTTGGCGTGCGACTTGCGTAAGGGCAAAACCGCTGACATGAAGGCCATAGCCGCTGAGATAATCCGCACTGAGTGCAGGACTCTCCAACGAACCAACCGGCGGCAACTGCGCATCATCGCCCAACAGCAACAAACTGCAGCCCTCTCCCATATACACATAACGCACCAAATCATCGAGTAAGTTGCCTGTGCCGAAAGTGGGATTATCTCGCTGCGAGGAAATCATTGAGGCCTCATCCACGATAAACAAGGTGTTCTTATGGCGATTGTCTGCCAGCGAGAATGCTTCTACGCCTAACTGTTGCTGACGGTAGATAAACTTGTGAATAGTAAAAGCATCGTGGCGGGCGTATCGAGCAATGACCTTGGCGGCGCGACCTGTAGGCGCAAGCAGCACGCAAGGATATTGCAACTTTTCCAACGCACGCACCAAGGCGCTGACCACACTTGTCTTACCCGTACCGGCATAGCCTCGAAGCACGAAGGCCTTCTGCGGGTCGTTGGAAACCAAAAACTGCCCCAAAACCTCGAAAAGCGTTTCCTTCTCTTCGTTTGGCACAAAGGGTAGTTCTGCTTTGATGCGGGATATAATAAAGTGGGTAAGCATATATTTTTCGCTACAAATTTGGCAATGTCAAAAAGTTTGCGTACCTTTGCAGTCCATTTCGAATAACAGGGTAAGTCCTATACGACCAGCTCCCTCTGAATTCCCCCAGGTCTTGACCGAAGCAAGGGTAGGAGGTTGTAGCGGTGCGATATAGTAAGCTTACCCTTTTTTCGTGTCTTTTTTTGACGATGGTGCTTTGTGAGGTGCCATCAATATGGGCGATTTTGGAATACTATAGATTCCAATCGGAAAGGGTATAATGGTTCTCGATTTGCTCCTCGATGGAGTCGGGGAGATTGACAAAAAAGTCGATACCCGT
>CAVKVE010000072.1:10185-12394 GCA_963659655.1 Bacteroidaceae bacterium
GCGCGTACAAACTCCTCCAATCGTTTCCAGTCGCCGGCATTCAGGTTATGATTCTGTGGGCAGATATTGGTCATGTAGAACGATTCTTCCATCGCCTGAGCCGACCATTTCATGTCGGCAGCAGGAGCTAAGTGACCTCGGTCGTAGCCGGAATTGGAATAGTCGCTCGTAACCACGGCATACCCTTTCACATCGGGGTCGGGGCGGAAATGCTTGCTTCGCTCCTCTGTACCCTCTACCTCCGTGGCAGTCAATTCGTACGCTACCCAATTGGGAATATACCAACGAGGATTGTAGCTGACGGTATAGCCTACATGTTCGATAATCTGCTCCGAGCGACCATTTTCAAGAATGGGTATCTCAAGCTTGGCGGTGTGCTTCTCGGCTTTTGGTGTATAGGTAGTGTCGGCTGTTGCAGCGGAATCTGTAGCGGTGGAGTAGTCTGTAGTGCAGACCGAGTCGGGCGAAGCAGGTAACTTTTCGATAAAAATAGGATCATAGTTCGGCATTGCTTCGGGATAGAGCGCCCAACGAAGGTCTCGCAAGATGTATTCGGGATGGACTACACCCGTTTCCCAAAAGTCGTTGCCTCCTGTGGCATTCTGCCGATGATAGAAATTGTATACTTCCCCTGTTTTGTAGGGCGGAAGCCATGATTGTTTCCCATCGAGTTGGCGCAGCTCCTGAAGGCTGCGAGCATTGCACCCTACCCACACATCCGCATGGCTGAACACCTGCAATGCCTGCTCCATGGTGAGAGGAATAGAACTGTCGCTCGTATTATCTGCATAGACATAGTCGGCGCCTGCATCTCGGAAGAGCTGCCCCATATAGGTGTGCCCGCTGGGAACATACCATGTGCCACGAAATGAGGCCCCGGACATGATGGAACGGCGATGGGTGATGTGAGAAGCTTGCTCCACTTCGTGGTGGTATGCTTCGGTGACGGCAGATATGAGCGAGTCGGCTCGGTCAGTCTCGCCAATCAGTAGCCCCATAAAGCGTACCCACGCCATTCGGGCAAGCGGACTGGACTCACGCCACTCGGTGAAATAAACCACCGGAACGCCCGCCTCCGTAACATGACCGAGGCTCTGCATATTCTGTCCGTATGCGCTGATAAACAACGCATCCGGATGGGACAAAAGCAGGGGCTCGATGCGAAGATTGATGTCTTCGCCTATGTCGGTGGTAGGCTGAGAAGGCAGGTTGTATACTAAGTGCGGTGTGGCAATGGCGACAATCCGGTCGGTACGCCCCAGTGCCTGCAGGAAACCGACATGAGTGGCAGAGGTGGTGGCGATACGGCGCAGAGGCACTTGCAGACGGATACCATCGGCAGGAGCGTCTTGGGTGGAGTCCGTCACCAAATAGTAGCGTGCAAGCACTTCGCTGCGATTGAACGGATCGTATACTTCGGCTTTCTGTATTCCTAAGGTGTCGCTAAGGTGTAGGTACTGGGGCTGTTCGGAAACGACCAACGATGACGGAGTGTGTTTGCAAGACGCAAAAAAGACCGTCAAAAGGAATAGAAATGCAAAGCGGAAAGTTCTTGGAAAATAGGTCATGATATGTGCCGCAACCTATTGGTTGTCAGGTTGTTGAAGTTGTGTGTTGATGCTCTCGATATATGTAATCAACTCAGTCTCTCCGTTGCCTTTCTCTGCACTGGTGATAAAAATAGGGGGAAGTTCGACCCAAGTCTCGAGCAACTTATTCTTGTAATTTTCAATATTTTCTTGCAGGCGACCTTTGCCCAACTTGTCCGCTTTGGTGAAGACAATGGCAAACGGCACCTCGTTCTCGCCGAGCCACTCCATAAAGGACATATCAATAGCTTGCGGTTCGTGTCGGCTATCGACCAAAACGAACAGGCTGCAAAGCGGCTCACGCAGCAAGCAATACCGCTCAATCATTTGCTTGAGTTGTTCCCGTTGCTTTTGTCCGGCTTGTGCATAGCCATAGCCCGGCAGGTCTACTAAATGCCATGCGTCGTCTATCAGGAAATGGTTGATAAGCAGCGTCTTACCGGGTTTTTGGCTTGTCTTTGCCAATTTGGGGTTGTGAGCAAGCATATTGATAAGGCTGGACTTGCCCACATTGGAACGACCGATGAAGGCGTATTCGGGCAACTTACTTTGCGGACACGAAGCGACATCCGGGCTGGAAATGACAAATTTTGCGCTGTGAATCATAAAGGATTGGGTTA
>CAVKVE010000073.1:0-12026 GCA_963659655.1 Bacteroidaceae bacterium
TTCCGCCCTTGCGTGAATTTGTAGTATTTCCATCCGTTTGTTTGATGCCGCATATCTGCGTCCCACAGTATGCAAGTATAATCCAGTTCCAATCCCTGCACCTGAATTTCCGTCACCGCATCTTCGAGATAGTTCGATGAGTGAATCGTGCGATGGTTGTCTTTGTCGTCCAAGAACCAAACGATAGAGTCCTTGTCACTGTTCGGCAACACATGAATGGAGTGCGGTTGATAGCGTGCAGCAGCCTTTGTTATCAGCATTCCGGTTCGTTCGTTGCCTCGTGCCATTTTCCGCAACCAAGCCCGAGCCTTGTTTATGTCCCGAGTCATCACAATGGGATAGCGCCGTGCCTGTATCTCTTTGTATAGTTCGCATACATTAGGCTCTTGTGCGAGCAGTGCATGCACAAACTGCGACACACTCTCCGCACGGAACGAGCGTTGGCTGACGGCGAGATGAAGTTTTTCCGATTTCGTTACGTGTGGGGTATGGGCAAGCAGTTCATCCACCCGCCCTTCAGCGTATTCCTTTTCGGTCAGATTGGGCGATATGTAGGTGTGCCAATGCGGGAAACTATGATTTATGGCCGCTATCCATTCCGCAATGCCTGCCTCGCCGGTGTTTATCTCTTGCCCTCCGCCCACGAGGCACACTATCACAGCCCAGTCCTTTCGTTGGTCGAGTGACCATATTAAGAACTCCGCTTCCGATACAGGAAAGTTCGGCACTTTGAGCTTGTTCCCGTATGTTCCACCTCGTTTTAGATAGTTTGCCAGGTGTTCGTGTGTCCAACTTCGCTGAGCCTCATCGAATATCACCACATGTTCCACCTCCGCCCCATGATTCTCGTCTTGTCGAATTATTTTTGTCGGGTCAATTTGCAGTTGTCCATCCACCACCGGATTTACTATCTTTGTCAGCATAAGGTCCCGATACCTGTGAATCATTTGTATGAATTTGTTCACTTCTCGCCGGCTGTCCATTATGCCTTTCTTTTCTTTCCGTGCCTTGCATTTCTTATAGTTGTCCCGAGCTAATGCTTCTGTCAGCACAGCCACCAGCGGTCCGTTTCCGGATAGATAGACTGCGCCATCCGTCAGGTCTGCTTTTGTCCCGTCTTTGTAGGTCTGTTTCACGGCCACATCCAGTCCGACCAATGTTTTTCCGGCTCCGGGTACGCCTGTCACAAAACAGATACTTTTCTCCCCTTGCTCTTTGCTTTTCCGGATCACCTCCATTATGTAGTTGATCGTCGCATCGGTTGATACATTGTCCGCTTCGTGTTTGGTGATGTCTTCCACCGAGTGATTTTCGTATAGCCGTCTTGCGGCTTCCACGATAGTGGGTGTGGGGGAATAGGGACTGATGGCCCACTCCTCATACCACGAGTCCGGAGTAGGTATGCTTGTAGGGCGTTCTAATAATTCATCGAGTAGTACCGCTAACTTTTTTTCGCCTGCCACCAGAGGGTTGTATATCGCATCGTCGTATATTGATGTGAATAGTTCGGTGCTTTTGTCTGCGTATTTTGTCGGAATGAGAATCGGAATGATTTCTCGGTCGTGACTGAGTCGGTGAAAATTTTTCAAGTCAAGTGCATAGTCCAACACCTGCTCTATGTCAGCCTGTTTCCGTTCCTTTTCGCCCACTTTGAATTCCAAGCAAAATACTTTTCCACGCAGCAGTAGCACAACATCAATTCGTTTCCCCAATCGCGGAATATCGTATTCGAATAGTATTTGTGACGGCTCATCGCTCCATTTGGGCAGGATGGATTGTAGCAATTCAATTTCTCCGCACCAGGCTTCGTTTGTGGTAGTCAGCGCTTCTCCATGGAAATTGCTATGCATCTTTCCGACTATTAGATTTTTGTCCGTTTCGACAAATTCCCGAACCACTGCCTTATATAAACACCTGGACATCGGATTCTCTGCTTGGGTTTTAGAATAGAAATTGTTTTGTTGCTTGTGTGAGTTGTCCTATTAGGGTTGTCCATTTTTCTTGGTCAGCACCTCAACGGCACGCTGAGTGATTTCATCATCGCGCTCAAACAAGGGGAAGAAACCCTCGTCGCCCAAGATATTGCGCACGATATACGCATTGACCAGGCGGGTAAGCGGTTGCTTGGACTTTGCCAACTGCGCCTCGTTCGGCTCGATACCTTTCTGCTTGCAGAACTGCACGAACTCGGGCAACCAATTTGCCTGCAAGAGGTGCTTCTCCAACGCCTGCCAATCCTTGTATTTATTGAGTTCGGCACGGTGTTGGTTGGTGTATTGGAACGCAAACTGATAGGTGTAGGCACGGTTGACCACCTGATTGAAATAAGGAGTAAAGAGCGTCGTATCGCGCCCGACAAAGACATCGGGCATAATACCTCCGCCGCCGTGTACGACACGCCCTGACTTGGTGCGGTAGGTGGTAGTATCGGCATAGTGGATGCTGTCGGCGTTGTACAACTCGCCGTGCTCGAAACGCGAGAGAAGTTCCAACTCGTAGTCCTCTTGGTCGCCCAAAGTGTAAGGTTTCTGAATGCAACGCCCCGACGGGGTATAATAGCGCGCCACCGTGAGGCGTATCGCACTGCCGTCAGCGAACGGCATCTGCTGCTGTACCAGCCCCTTGCCGAACGAGCGGCGACCGACAATCGTAGCACGGTCGTTGTCCTGCATGGCACCGGAGAAAATCTCACTCGCTGACGCAGAGAAATTATCTATCAAAACGACCAGCGGCACATTCTTAAAGCGACCCGTGCCGGTGGCTTTCGCCTCGTAACGGGGATAGGCACGCCCCTCGGCATAGACGATCAAGTCGCCCGCACTGAGGAACTCGTTTGCCATACGGATAGCCTGGTCCATAAATCCACCGGAATTCTCGCGCAGATCGACAATGTACGAGGTCGCTCCCTCGGCACGCAGGCTCGCCAACGCCGAGAGGAACTCGCTATAGGTACTCTCACCGAACTTATTCACCCGCACGAAGCCTATCTTTTCGCCGTTAGCGGCAGGAATGATGAACTTGGCGTCTACCGAGTTGACAGGGATG
Source organism: Bacteroidaceae bacterium (assembly GCA_963659655.1). Lineage (GTDB taxonomy): Bacteria > Bacteroidota > Bacteroidia > Bacteroidales > Paludibacteraceae > Colicola. The sequence continues at coordinate 3,046 of CAVKVE010000073.1, forward strand.
TCGCCGCGTGTGATAGTGAAGTAGAGCAGGTCTGGCTCGCCGTCACGCTTAATGCCCAACTTGACGCGCGTGCCTTTCTCGCCACGGAGGGTATGCATAACCCGCTCATTATTAATCTTTTTGCCCACGAAGAGCGAGTCGTCGACGGTGATAATCTTATCGCCCGCCAACACACCGCTGCCCTCGCAGGGTCCGCCCGCCACTACAGCGACAATGTTAATCGTGTCGCTCTGGATAGAGAACTGCACGCCGATGCCGGAGAACGACGAAGAGAGTTCCGAATTGACCATCTCAAGGTCTTTCTTCGGGATATAGGCGGAGTGCGGGTCGAGTTTCTGCACAATGTCGTTCATCACCTCGTCGGTGATAGAATCAATATTGAGCGAATCGACATACGCCGACTGCATGAGCTGCAGCAACTGATCCACTTTCGACTCCGGCTGCTGATAGAAACGCCCGTTCTGATAGACAAAACGCTGGGCGTTCGCCTTGTTGCTGACGGCGTTGCCGATAAGGAAACCCGCCAATAGGCAGACAATGGTAAGAGTTGGGTAAATATATTTCTTCATAGAATGCATAGATATTGGTGCTTGTAAATCGCGGTTTGGTTGGGATGAATTCGGGTGATTTTACGGAGTTGGTTCGGGAGTGGTTCGGGAATTAGCAGGAGTTCCTTCGGGAGTGGTTCGGGAATTCAGGCTATTTCGTTTCGGTATCGTTCAGGTATTCCACCTCGATGCCTGCCCGACGGAGCAGGTTGATGCCATCCATAATGCGGTACTCCTCGCCATAGACCACGCGCGTGATACCCGCCTGAATAATCAGTTTGGCGCACTCCATACAGGGCGATGCCGTCACATACATCGTGGCCCCCTCGCTGCTGTTGTTGCTGCGGGCAACCTTGGTGATAGCGTTTGCCTCGGCATGCAGCACATAGGGCTTGGACACATTGTTCTCGTCCTCGCAGCAGTTCTCGAAACCTATCGGCGTGCCGTTGTAGCCGTCGGATATAATCATACGGTCTTTGACAAGCAGCGCACCCACCTGGCGGCGTTGGCAGTAGCTGTTCTCCGCCCACGTGCGCGCCATACGCATATAGAGCCTATCGCGTTTCGCCTGTTTCTCGGCCTTGCGCTGAGCCTCAGCCTCTGTAGATAAAGGAGTAGTCATAATACGATTTTTATGTATTTATAACAGCCGGTACGCAAAATGCGTGCCATTTTGACAAGTCCTATTCGGGGAGCAAAGCACACGCGGCTATGCCTTGGCGTTCTGCATCAGCACCAACTTGCGGTAGTAGCCGTCGTGCGCCATCAGCTCATCGTGGCGGCCCTGCTCCACAATCTCGCCCTCGTGCATTACGCATATCACATCGGCATTGCGGATGGTCGATAGGCGGTGTGCCACCACGAGCGTCGTGCGGTCTTTCATAAGATGTTCCAACGCCTCCTGCACCTGTTTTTCGGATTCGGTATCGAGCGCCGAAGTTGCCTCATCGAGAATCAGAATCGGCGGGTTTTTCAAGATAGCACGCGCGATAGAGATACGCTGACGCTGCCCGCCACTGAGGCGTGAGCCACGGTCGCCGATAGAGGTCTGATAGCCGTCGGGGGTTGCCATAATAAAATCATGCGCATTGGCAATACGAGCCGCAGCCTCCACCGCCTGCTGCCATGTGCCGCCGTTTGGCGCAGGCTGCGTGGTATCGACGCCAAAGGTGATATTGTTGTAGAAGGTATCGTTGAAAAGGATCGCCTCCTGATTGACATTGCCCATAAGCGCACGCAGGTCGTAGGTGCGAACATCACGAATGTCGGTACCGTCAATGGTAATCGTTCCCGAAGCAGGGTCGTAGAAACGCGGAAGCAAGTCGGCGAGTGTCGTTTTTCCGCTGCCCGACTGCCCCACCAGCGCAACCATCTGTCCCTTCCGGATCGTAAGGTCGACATGACGCAGCACGGGCACATCCTGCCGATAGGAGAAGCATACATCGTGATACTCGATGGTATGCTCAAAAGCGGGCAACGGCTTGGGCGCAGCCGCCTCGCGGATATTCGATTCGGTGTTAAGAATCTTATCGATACGCTCCAGCGAAGCCAGACCCTTGCGCACCCCATAGCCTGCCTTGCTCAAATCTTTGGCAGGGTTAATAATGGAATAGAAAATCACCAAATAATAGATAAAGGTGGCGGCATCAATAGAACTGTGGTCACTCAAGATAAGCATACCGCCGAACCACAAGATGACCGCAATCAGCACCGTACCGAGGAACTCCGACACAGGATGAGCCAGATAGTAGCGGCGATTGATTCGGTTGAAGGTGCGGCGCGTGTCGTTGAGCAGATTCAGGAAGCGCTGACGCAGTTTGTCCTCTGCGTTGAAGGCCTTGACCACCCGCAAACCGCCAAGCGTCTCTTCTATCTGCGTCAGTATCTCGGCGTTCTGCTCCTGCCCACGCGTGGATGCCCGCTTGAGCGAACGCCCTACCCGACCGATGAGCAACCCCGCAACAGGCAACAGCAACAGCACGAAAAGCGTCAGCTCCCACGAGATAAAGAACAGCGTCACAATGTAGATAAGGAGCATGATGGGGTCCTTGAACAGCACATCCAGCGCAGACATAATGCTTGCCTCCACCTCGTTGACATCGTTGGTCATGCGCGACATCACATCGCCTTTGCGTTCCTCCGAGAAATAGCCTATCGGCAGGCTCACCACCTTGTCGTAGAGCATACGGCGCAGGTCGCGCAACACGCCCGTGCGGATAGGCACCATATAGTAGTTCGCCAGCCACGCCGTGAGGCACTTAAGTCCCTGCATCACCACCAGGAATGCGCCCAAGATAAACAACATATAGCCACCGCTGTGAACAGCTGTCTGCTCCCCCATCCAGTAGTAGAAATTATTTTTCATCACGCCCACCCACGCATCTATCGAAGTGGCGGTATCGGGGTCGATATATTGCGCAGTGGCGTCGCTCAAGCCGAACAGGATTTGCAGCACGGGGATGATGGCTGCAAACGAAAACAGCGAGAGAATGGTCGAGAGTAGATTGAATAGGATGTTAAGAGCCATTTGTCCCTTATAGGGCGGCACAAAACGGCGAATGAGTTTCAAAAAATGCATATCCTAATAGGTAGGAATTTGATTCAAAAAAAGTACTTACTTAGTTTTTGCGCAAAGCCTCGTGCAGATAGGCACGCACCTGCGACTCGAATGCCTCGCCATTTTCCTGCCAGGCAATCTCAATCGGCAGCACCTGCAGACGGTCGCCAAGCCGTGCCGGCAGGTCGGTGAGCAGCAGTCGCCGATAGTCTTTCTCGGTGGTCAGCACAAAATCGAACGCCTCCGCACGCTTGGTGATATGTTCGATGTCTGCCGGCGAGAAAGCATGGTGGTCGGCAAACGCCATCAGCTCTGCCTTTGGGTAGAGCGAGCGCACATACTGCATCATATAGTCGGTCTGTGCAATGCCCGTCACCACCAACGGACGACCCGTCTGCTGCGGTTGTTGATAGTTCAGCTGCGTGAAATACACATGTTGGAACGACGACAACCCCAACCGATTGACAATCACACGGCGATCTATCGGGCGCAGGTCGGGCGGACATTTGGTCACAATCACGGCGTTGGCACGCTGCGACTGATTGACCGTGTCACGCAGCCGTCCCCACGGCAAGAGATGGTCATCGATATAGAGGCGGTCGTAGGGCGTGAGCAGAATATAGAACCCGCAACGCAACGCCCGATGTTGGTACGCATCATCCAAAATAACCGCCTGCAAGCCCTCTATGCGCTTCTGCAGCTGTCGCACCCCATTCACTCGATTCTCGCACACCGCCACCGGTATATCGGGGAACTTGGTGTGTATCTGCATCGCCTCGTCGCCGATAGTGCGCGCCGTCGATTGCGCATCCGCCAACAGGAAACCACGCGTTTTGCGCTTATAGCCCCGTGATAGCACTGCCACTTTGTAGTCGGGCGAAAGGCTGCGCAGCAGATATTCCACATGCGGAGTCTTGCCCGTTCCGCCCACCGCCAGGTTGCCCACGCAGATGGTAGGCACCGTCACGGTGTGGGATACAAAGACATGCTCATCGTAGAGCAGATTTCGCACAAACACCCCCAAGCCGTACAAACGGCTCAAGGGGGCATATAGCATATCGAGTGGTTTCATGATGGTCAGTTTTTTGAGGTCAGTAAAAAGGTTGAGCGGCTCAGCGAATAGTCACTTCCGGCATCAGCGCCATAATGCGAGGCTTGGAGGCGAACTCTTTGATTTTCATCACCAAGCGTTCCTCATCGGTGGTCGTATCGAACATCGAGAGCAGGCTCTCCATGGGGTCTTCCGGCTCCGGGTAGTAGGTTAATTTATAGCTCTCCAGCTCTGCCAACGCGGCGGCTTTCTCTATCGCATTATTGATGTTTCCGAGCGAATCCACCAATCCGATTTCCAGTGCATCCTTGCCGAGCCATACACGCCCTTCGCCTACCTCTTTGATAGCGGCTTGCGTCGTATGGCGACCCTCCGCGCAACGGCTTGTGAACAGGTCGTAGCCACGCTCAATCATAGTCTGCAGCAGCGCGTGTTCCTCCGGCGTCATACCATTCATAATAATGTTGGTCTCGAGGTCTGCGTGTGCATTGGTCGTCACCACATCCACATCATAGCCCACCTTTTCACGCAGCCCACGCAGATTCGGCACCGTACCAAAGATACCAATCGAGCCGGTCAGTGTGGTCGGCTCGGCAAAGATATAGTCCGAACCGCAACTGATGTAGTAGCCGCCCGATGCGGCATAGCCACCCATCGAAACCACTACCGGCACGCCTTTCTCGCGAATCAACTGAATAGCGTGCCAAATTTGTTCGCTGGCGTCTGCACTACCGCCCGGACTGTTCACACGCAGCACCACGGCTTTCACCTTGTCGTCCTTGCGAATCTTGTCAAGCATCTTCACAAAGTCCGTTCCGACAATGCCGCTGCCCGAGTTGTCGGTAATGCCTCCGTCGGCATAGACCACCGCAATTTTGTCTTTGGCTTTCGATTCGGTGCGTGGCACAAGCGCCAACTTTGCTGTCGAGAGCGTGTGATAATCTTTCGTGCCGGTATAGGTGCGCAGCACCGAGTCCATCGTCTGCTTATAGACCAATGTATCTACCAAGCCGTACGCCACATATTTCTCTTGCGGTTGCAGCCCCATGTACTCATCGGCGTATTGATCCAATTGCTCCACGGTCAGGTGACGGCTCTCTGCCACAGCGGTTTTCAGCTCGCTCCAGATACCATCCAGATACTGTTTCGTTTGCAAGCGGTCCGCATCCGACATCGAGGTGCGGAAATACGGCTCTACGGCAGACTTGAAAGTACCCACTTTCAGAATCTGCATCTCGATGCCTAATTTTTCCAGTATGCGGGTGTAGTACTCACGCGATGCTGCCAGACCGTTCCAATCCACTGTCCCCGTAGGGTTTAGATAGATGCGGTCAGCCACCGAGGCAATATAGTAGTTCAGCTGTCCGTACGAGTCCGAATACGCCAGAATCCACTTGCCGGAGGTCTTGTAGTCGAGCAACGCATCCCGAATGGTCTTTGCGTCTGCGGGCGACATCGAGAGCGACCCGCCCTCAAGATAGATTCCTTCAATGCGGTCGTCGGTCTTTGCCAGACGGATATTGCTCAATATCTCATCCAGTCCGACGGTGTTTTCTTTCTGATAGAACGGCATCGGTGTCGAGCCAAGCAGTTCTGTAAACGGATTGGTCGGTGTAGCCTGTTCCACGAGCGTGCCGCTGAGGCTCAGTCGATAAACCGATGCAGATTCCAGTTTTGTAGCAGGCGTCGAGAACATATCTCCCATCATGTAGCCGATCCAGCCACAGAATCCGATGTAGAGCAGGCAGCACACCACGATAGTCCATAGGCAGCCGTGATTGCGGCGTGGGCGTTGTGCGCCTTCTTGATTAATAGTAAAGTTTCGCATAGCGTTTATGTTAGTTGTTAATTCTTAATTCTTCATTAGTCGGAAGGTCTTTCGGTGATATTTGGTCACCCCATAGCGGGCAATCGCTTCGTAGTGCGCCCGTGTCGGATATCCCTTGTTCTGTTGCCAGCCGTACTGTGGGTATTCCTCTGCCAACCGATTCATATAGTCATCCCTGTAGGTCTTCGCCAATATGCTTGCCGCAGCTATCGACAGATAAGTTGCATCGCCTTTCACCACCGTGCGTGCCGGTACTTCCATTACCTCTCCCGAAGGAATATAGGGTTTCCATTTGTTGCCGTCCACCAATATATGCTCCGGCCGCACCTTCAGCTGGTCGAGTGCCCGCTGCATACCCAGTATGGAGGCGTTCAGTATGTTTATCTCGTCTATCTCCTCCGCCGTCACTTCTGCCACCGCCCACGCCACCGCTTCTTTTTCTATCACCGGGCGCAGCGCATACCGCTCGTGTTCGGTCAGCTGTTTCGAGTCGTTGAGCCGTTGCAGAGCCTCCACTTCTTCTATCCGTTTCGGGTCGAGTATCACCGCAGCGGCAAACACGCTCCCTGCCAGCGGCCCACGCCCCGCCTCATCACATCCTGCCTCGAGAACATTCGCTATGCAATACGCTTTCAACATCTATCTACCTGATTTAGTGGACTTCTGTAAATTCTCCCTTTAGAACGGATAACCTATTGCAAAATGGAAAGTCATATCGTTTTTCCACCCCAGCCCATTGGCGGCTGTTCGCCATTGCGTGCCGGCGTAGGTGCCGTAGAGGCGGCTCGGGTCGTATAGTTTGACGCCGAAATCCACACGGAATATCAACACTTTGAAATCCAACCGCACGCCCACACCATACGACATGGCTATCTCTTTGTAGAACTCATCCCACTCAAATTTTCCGTTCGGTTGCGATTCGTAGTCCCGGATGGTCCATATATTTCCCGCATCGAAAAATGCAGCCAATTCGATATAGGTCCATACTTTCCAGCGGTATTCGAGGTTCAAGTCCAGCCGTATGTCGCCTGTCTGCAGGTCGTAGTAATAGTTTCCGCCTTCGCCACGAAAAGCACCGGGACCCAAAGTCCGTGCCTGCCATCCCCGCACACTGTTCGACCCGCCCGAGAAGTAGCGTTTCTCAAAGGGCAGCACCGAGGCATTCAGATACGGCACCGCCACGCCCACGCCTGCATGATACACCAGCCGATGCTGCGGGGTGAATATCTGATAGAAGGTAAAGTTCGCATCCGCCTTGGCGTACTGCGCAAACGGAATATGCCAAATCGTGTATGCTCCGTTGTCGTTGGTGGCTATCTTGGCAGCCTTCGCTATTCCGTAGAGCGCATTGCCTGCTGTCTCTACCGAGTAGCTGAAATTCACATAGCTGCGGTACGGTTGCTGTTTCCGATAACCCGTATACGAGCCGGAGTAGCTCCAATCCAAAATGAAGTGGTCCTCGTAGCTTGCTTTCAGCACCGTCGAGCGTTCCAGAAAGTCCGAGCGGAACTGTGCCGAGATCCACGGCAGGTAGATATAGCTGATGTCTATCAAGTTGAATCGATGCGTCCATCGGCTGTTCGGTTTGCGAGGAATGGTGTAGTATAGTCCTGCATTCGCCAGCGTTCGGGTATATTCATCGGGGCGCTGTTGATAGTTGTACGACAGGTTGATTCGCACCGAGGTCGGAAAGGTAAGCCCTACCTCGCCCTTACCTTCTATGGCACGCCCGCCGTTTTGGCGCCATTCGTAGCTGGCACGCCCATTTACCGACAGCTGTTCTGCCCCACGGAAAATATTCTTATTCACATAGCCCAATCCGGCGGCAATGCCCCAATCGCCTGCCGAGTAGGTTCCTTCCAACTCCGCCGACACATTGTTCAACTTGCTGCGCGAGAGCGTAATGTGGCAGTCCAACATATCTTCGCCCACCGGATCGAACGCAATATCCACATATTTCACCGGTCCCAACGCATTCAGCAGGGCGTAGGTGCGCTCCACCCGCCACTCTGCGTAGTATTCTCCCGCTTTGATGCGACAATTCTGTCGCAGCACTCGCGGCCGCAACAGCCGATGCCCAATGTACGAATACTCGTTGCCGTATTTGTCTTGCTCGGTGTGCAGCACCGCTCCATCCGGCAGACGGCTCGGGTCATAATCCAAATGGAAGCAAACCCGCCGCACCTTGTAGCGAGTGTATAGTCGTTGGCTTACGCTGTCGGGCAGCGAAGCGGTATAGCGTGAGAGCAGCAGCTCCACATCCGTTGAGCAGTCGTTATAGCTGCTGTCCGCCACATATTCCAGCATCGATTTGTCGAAGTAGAAATACCCATCGTTGTGCAGGCGTGTGGCTATGCGTTCCCGCTCTTCGTCCAGTGTCGAGGTCGAGAATTGTTTCCCCGTGCTTATCAGCGACCGCCCGTCTACCGCCACTTCTCGCACCTCCGGACGCTCCACCGACACCTTGTAATGCCGAATGGTGTAAGGCTTGTTGGCGGTAACGAGATAGGTGATATTGAGCTTGCGCTTTTTTATTTGGATGGTCGTATCCACGGTGGCGTTGAAGTAGCCCCGATTTTGCATGGTTTGCCGCAGTTGCTCCATCGATACGGCCGTCATCGCATCATCGTATATCACCGGTGCTTCGCCCATTTTGTGCGCATTTTTGGCGAGCCACTTATTGTTTTTGGTGGATGTGTCAGCAGGAGCGGTGTTGTAGATGTCTAATTGCAATTTCCAGAACCCCAATATCTCCGTATTCTGTTTTTGACGCAAATAGTCACGCAGCTCCGATGCCGGAACCTCTTTCGTATCGGTCACTTTCACATGTGCTTTGTTGAGCAGATACTGCCCTTCCGGCACAAATTTCGTGGTCGCACACGACGCCAGCATCCCCACCAACCCGAACAACAGCACTCCCTTTCGCAATACCCTAACAACGCACTCCCACCCTCGGTGGAAGCCGTCCGCAATTCTATGTAGAGCCTGATACGCCAT